>NZ_JBQKDI010000071.1:0-308 GCF_052121915.1 Collinsella sp. LCP19S3_B11 | reverse complement strand
CACATCCTCCCGGACCGTGGCGATCCACTCCTTCACAGCAGCGGTGACGATACCGACGAGCTCGTCAGTCCCCCGGTTCGGCTCCGCGCTGAAACGACTACGCGCCACCATGATCACCCCCCGCCGTAACGGCCCGCAGCGGGGCACCAACATTCGAGCTAATCGGACGGTCCAACACGTTCTGCGGGAGGGTGAAACCCAGCACCTCCGCGAGGTAGGGGAACAACGACGGTGCCTTCGTCACCAACCGTTCCGCCAGGGCGCGGCGAGCCACATCCGAGTCCTTGTCGTCCGCGTCGTCCTCGCTG
>NZ_JBQKDI010000070.1:0-325 GCF_052121915.1 Collinsella sp. LCP19S3_B11 | reverse complement strand
CATGCCCTCCTTCCAGTCGAACTGCAGCTGCCTGCCCGGGGGCGTCTCGAACCGCGGGTGCGGCTCGCGGCCGCCCGCGCCCCCGAAGGGCACGTCGCGGGCCCGGCACCACGCGGTGAAGGCGCCGTACCCGGGCAGCCCCTCCCCGCGGCCCTCGCGCAGGAACGCGTAGACGGCCATCTTGGTCATCCCGGGCAGCTGGGCCTTCGCGCGGATCACCTCCTCGAGCGGGTCGAAGGCGCTGCCCCTCGCGGACCTCCCGTCGGCGGCGGACTCGCCCTCCCGCCAGTACTTGGCGACCGTGTGCCGGTCCATGCCGTGCCTC
>NZ_JBQKDI010000069.1:0-345 GCF_052121915.1 Collinsella sp. LCP19S3_B11 | reverse complement strand
AGCGCTCCGAACAGATTGGAGCCCATCGGCCGAAAGGCCTGGCGTTAGCATGTCGCGATTCAATCTCGAAAACAGCATTGCCCAGTTGACAAAACTATAGGAACACCCCCCTGTAAGGTTCGGTTATGAAATGCGTGGTTATGGGCGGCTCTGCGATGTACCCCCCCCTAGACATAACCTAATTCTATACCCAACCTTAAAGAATGTCTGCAAGTTTTGGTAAAACAACTATGACCCCTTGATTATCAACTTTATCCGAACACCTCCCACATTCATCCGCACATGTGCGGATGAATGTGGGAACCCGATACCCTGAGGGCCGGATCGGCCGGCCCCGGGAGATCG
>NZ_JBQKDI010000068.1:0-356 GCF_052121915.1 Collinsella sp. LCP19S3_B11 | reverse complement strand
GAATCCTATACGCCGCACCAATCGAACTTGAAGCCTCCGGCAACGGGGGCTTTTCTTTTTTGGAAGCCATGCATGGATTCGAACCTCGGTCGAGGCGCGAGCGTAAAGAAAACGCGGAGCGTTTTTAGCGAGCGGGCGAGCGCGCCGGCAGGCGGGCGAAGCCGGTGCGGATCCGCGAAGCGGATGCGCGGAATCCTATACGCCGCACCAATCGAACTTGAAGCCTCCGGCAACGGGGGCTTTTCTTTTTGGAAGCCATGCATGGATTCGAACCTCGGTCGAGGCGCGAGCGTAAAGAAAACGCGGAGCGTTTTTAGCGAGCGGGCGAGCGCGCCGGCAGGCGGGCGAAGCCGGTG
>NZ_JBQKDI010000067.1:0-358 GCF_052121915.1 Collinsella sp. LCP19S3_B11 | reverse complement strand
CGGCGGGACTGACCAGCCCACGCAGCGGTTCGGCATCGGCGGGACAGACCTCGGCTTTTTGTTCGAGGGCGGCAAGTCCGTCAATGGCGGGAAGGCACTATGGGTCGGCGGGGTCTTCGGCGATACCTTCACCGGCGGGACACCGGGCCAGGGTGATTGGCGCTCGCCCGTGGGGCTCCGCTCGTCAAACCGGGATGTCACCACGCGCGGCATCGTGTGGGACAACGCAATCCACGGAATCAACTACGCGAACCAGATGTGGCCCTACCGGCACGTGGGCGAGTCCGGGACGGTGAACGGCAGGAACTTCGACGCATTTACCATCATCCCGAATGATGTGATTCAGCTCCCCGATGGG
>NZ_JBQKDI010000066.1:0-358 GCF_052121915.1 Collinsella sp. LCP19S3_B11 | reverse complement strand
CGGCGGGACTGACCAGCCCACGCAGCGGTTCGGCATCGGCGGGACAGACCTCGGCTTTTTGTTCGAGGGCGGCAAGTCCGTCAATGGCGGGAAGGCACTATGGGTCGGCGGTGTCTTCGGCGATACCTTCACCGGCGGGACACCGGGCCAGGGTGATTGGCGCTCGCCCGTGGGGCTCCGCTCGTCAAACCGGGATGTCACCACGCGTGGCATCGTGTGGGACAACGCAATCCACGGAATCAACTATGCGAACCAGATGTGGCCCTACCGGCACGTGGGCGAGTCCGGGACGGTGAACGGCAGGAACTTCGACGCATTTACCATCATCCCGAATGATGTGATTCAGCTCCCCGATGGG
>NZ_JBQKDI010000065.1:0-378 GCF_052121915.1 Collinsella sp. LCP19S3_B11 | reverse complement strand
CATCACCACCAACGTGGGGATCAGCGGCTGGGGCAGGGTGTTCGGGGACGACGTGGCGGCGAGCGCGATCGCGGACAGGGTGTGCCACCACTGCCACCTGGTCAAGATAACGGGCAGGTCCTACAGGCTGAAGGACCTGCCGAGGGACGGCCCCGTCGAGCCGTGACCGGAATCGGTGAAAATACGTTAGCGCAACCGGTGAAACCGCCTTTGCGCGAACGGCGCGCCTGTTTAGCGAAACTGGTGAAAAATAGATTGACGCTAACAGAGTCGGACCGCCGGCAGCTCGAGAAGAAGGTGCTCGCCCTCGCCCGGACCGACCGGTGGCGCCCGGCCGTCGAGGCGCTCTCCTGCATCAAGGGAATCGACACCCTGACG
>NZ_JBQKDI010000064.1:0-402 GCF_052121915.1 Collinsella sp. LCP19S3_B11 | reverse complement strand
GTGTTCAAACTTCTGTGGGATAACGTCGCCGGGTTCCGCGAGTTCTGGCAGGGCGTGTGGGACGGCCTTGTCAATGTGGTGGCTACCGCGTGGACGTGGATCAAGAACATCGTCGTCGGGACGTGGGACGCGATCGTCGGCTGGTTCCAGTCCGGCGGGGTGCAGGCAGTGTGGCAGACCCTCGTGGATGGGGCGCAGGCCGCGTGGAACATCATCACGGCGGTGTGGGGCGGCTTGGTTGATTTCTTCGGCGGGATCTTCTCTGGACTCGCAACCGCGTTCAGCGCCGTGTGGGACGTCATCGGTACTGCGTTTATGTGGGTGTGGGAGTCCGTCCTATCGCCCATCTACACTTGGATTGCTGACACGTGGGGACGCATCGCGGAGATCATCGCCCCGGTG
>NZ_JBQKDI010000063.1:0-402 GCF_052121915.1 Collinsella sp. LCP19S3_B11 | reverse complement strand
GTGTTCAAACTTCTGTGGGATAACGTCGCCGGGTTCCGCGAGTTCTGGCAGGGCGTGTGGGACGGCCTTGTCAATGTGGTGGCTACCGCGTGGACGTGGATCAAGAACATCATCGTCGGGACGTGGGACGCGATCGTCGGCTGGTTCCAGTCCGGCTGGGTGCAGGCAGTGTGGCAGACCCTCGTGGATGGGGCACAGGCCGCGTGGAACATCATCACGGCGGTGTGGGGCGGCTTGGTTGATTTCTTCGGCGGGATCTTCTCCGGACTCGCGACCGCGTTCAGCGCCGTATGGGACGTCATCGGTACTGCGTTTATGTGGGTGTGGGAGTCCGTCCTATCGCCCATCTACACTTGGATTGCTGACACGTGGGGACGCATCGCGGAGATCATCGCCCCGGTG
>NZ_JBQKDI010000062.1:0-408 GCF_052121915.1 Collinsella sp. LCP19S3_B11 | reverse complement strand
ATGTCGACCGGCCTGACCGACCTGGGCTACAAGACCGTGCTCTACGGCGAGGACGGCGCCATGCTCTACGGCCTGCAGGAGGTGGAGGGCCTCGGCGAGAGGTTCTTCGACGCCGTGACGGGCGAGCTCTGCCGAGGCCGCTGGGTCGACGACGGGGGGACCCGCCGCCGCGTCGACGACGACGGCTCGCTGGCCGAGGGCGAGAGGCTGATCGGCGGCGGGTGGTACTGGTTCGCCCCCGGATCGGAGGGGGTCGCCGCCACCGGCTTCCAGGAGATCCCCGCCGGAGGCTCGGCCAAGACCGTCCTCTACGGCGGCGACGGCGCCATGCTCTACGGGGAGCAGAGGGTCGAGGGCCGCTGGTACAACTTCGACCGCGCCACCGGCGCCATGTCGACCGGCCTGACC
>NZ_JBQKDI010000061.1:0-419 GCF_052121915.1 Collinsella sp. LCP19S3_B11 | reverse complement strand
CCCCTGAACTTGCTTATCGGACGATGCTGGACCCAACCGAGTGCCGCGACGAGGCTGAGGGTGCCCGCTACTACCTGAACCGCGCAATGGCGTCCTCGGATGCGTGGATCGCGCTCAGGGCTGTGGAGGACGCCCAGATGGACGGCCCCGAACCTGCCGATGGCACAGCGATCACGCTCGGGTTCGACGGGTCGCTGAACTCCGACTCGACCATCCTCCGCGGCTGCCGGATGTCAGACGGCTACCGGTGGACGATCGGACTGTGGGAGAAACCCGAGGGTGTCGACGGCATCGGATGGCAGGTGCCGCGCACTGAGGTGCTGGAGCGTATCCGTGAGGCGCACAAGCGCTATCGCGTGATCCGAGGCCACTACGACCCACACGAGTGGCGCAGCGACATCTCAGACCTGGCGCACGAG
>NZ_JBQKDI010000060.1:0-517 GCF_052121915.1 Collinsella sp. LCP19S3_B11 | reverse complement strand
GCTCGCAGGCGCCCTTCTGGTCGCTGCGCCTGGGGTCGCAGTAGAACAGCCTCGTCTCGCCCGGCCCCTCGCCGAGCAGCGCCGCGATCGCCGCCTCGTCGGAGAACTCGGCGCCGTTGTCGGTGAGGACGGCGCGGAACACGCGGCGCGTCCCGTCGGCGCCGAGGATGGCCCGGACGCCCTCCAGGGCGCCCGCGACGCACCCGGCGGTCTTCTCCTCCAGCGGCAGCGCGAGCTGGAGCCTGCTGGGGCGGTGCAGCAGCGTGAGCAGGCAGGCGGAGTCCTCCCGGGCCCCCTCGACGGTGTCCATCTCCCAGGCCGCGGCGCACGCGTCCTCCCCGAGGGCGAGGAACGCGGCATGCGACCTGCGGGCGGAGTGGCGGGTCGCCGCCCGGCCCGCGGCGCGCTTCCTCGGCCTGTAGCCGACCTTGCGCCTGAGCTCCATGTTGGTCATGCCGTCGTAGCCCGCCGAGACCCAGCGGTAGATGGTCGACGGCGACAGGTCCACCGGGCCGCC
>NZ_JBQKDI010000059.1:0-535 GCF_052121915.1 Collinsella sp. LCP19S3_B11 | reverse complement strand
GGTTGATTTCCGATCTCAGCCGAACACATTGAGCTGATGGCACGCTCCCGCAGTCAACCGAACGCCCCCGAGGTCCTATCCGGGACCCGGGGGCGGCATTTTCCCAGTTGAAGGAATGGTGGAGATGTGTTTCGATGGGTCCGGTGGCCATGCTCCGCCCGCCGCCCGGCACCTCTTCCCAGACTCAGCCGGACGGTCGGTCCGTCTATTCCGTTTTTTCTCCTAGGCTAGGCCAGCGGGGCATCGCCCCTCTCTGCGCGCGCCCTCTCGATGAGCCCCGGCGTCAGGTCGAGTTCCCCGATGGGCACGTCCCCCACGCCGTAGGCGTCCAGCAGCGCCGCCGCGTCCTCCCCGAGCATCGCCCTGAAGGCGCGCGCGGGCGTCGCGAAGCCGAGCGCGCCGCGGGGCTCGGAGTTCACGTGCGACATGGCCAGCGCCAGGTCGGCCGGGGCGAGCCGGTCGAACCTGATTCCGGCGCCCTTGGGCAGCAGCTTCCTGATCTCGACGTGGTTGCGCTCGCAGGCGCCCTTCTGGT
>NZ_JBQKDI010000058.1:0-541 GCF_052121915.1 Collinsella sp. LCP19S3_B11 | reverse complement strand
TGGGCGCGGCACGGGGCGCGCTTCACGCGCGACTTCGAGGACTGGGTGGCGTGGCTGGCGGTCCGCTGCACCGCCTCGGCGGTCTCCGAGCTCGCCCGCGTCGAGTGGCACTGTTGATGTTCACTAAGAAGTGGTCCGAGTGATCACTGGGAAATGAGCACCGTGAGCACGAAAAATTGAGCAGTTTAAGCAAGAGGGCCGCGCCCCGGGGACCGGGGGCGCGGCCCTCGCCGTATGGTTTCCCCGGGCGGTTACCCTGGCGAGCCCGCCCGGGAAGGATGGAGGAGATGACCGTGCCCCTGGACACAGTGAACGATATACGGTCGATGGATGCCGCCGGGCGCTCGAGGTCCGAGATCGCCCGAATGCTCCACGTGAGCCGGAACACCGTGGCGAAGTACGCCGACATGGAGGACATGTGGATTGGCTACACTGATGTGGACAGTTCCGGGAGGGGCGCGAGAGACGGGAGGGCCGTATATGAGGGACCCCAGGCACCCGAGGCATTTCACCGACGAGTTCAAGAGGCAGATAGTCGACC
>NZ_JBQKDI010000057.1:0-546 GCF_052121915.1 Collinsella sp. LCP19S3_B11 | reverse complement strand
GATGACGCGGAAACGGCCCCTCCCGGGGCCGTTTCAGTTCCAGATCGTTGTTTTCGCCCGCTGAGCTGGGCCTATGCCGGAATCTCTCCCACAGAAACCACCGAAGAGCCAAGTTTTTTGTGGACGACGGATTTTCCGGCGTGAGTTTTGAGCGCGAGGGGCTGCAAGCGATGTTGCAGGAAGTGGAAGCCGGACGAGTGGCGACGGTCATTACCAAAGACCTTTCCCGTCTTGGCAGAAACTATCTGAAAACGGGCGAACTCATAGAGATTGTATTTCCCGAAAACGGAGTACGCTATATCGCGATCAACGACGGAGTTGACACAGCGCGGGAGGATAACGAGTTTACTCCCTTGCGGAACTGGTTTAACGAGTTTTACGCCCGCGACACAAGCAAGAAAATCCGCGCAGTTAAACAGGCACAGGCGCAAGACAATATGAGAAAGCCATTTGGGTCGCCTCCCCCGCGGCGCAGCTTCTTTTCGCGGGCTCGGGATGCCACAATGGGCTTTGAGTATCGGCCCGTGCGGTAGCCCTTACCGCACC
>NZ_JBQKDI010000056.1:0-549 GCF_052121915.1 Collinsella sp. LCP19S3_B11 | reverse complement strand
GTGCCACTCGACGCGGGCGAGCTCGGAGACCGCCGAGGCGGTGCAGCGGACCGCCAGCCACGCCACCCAGTCCTCGAAGTCGCGCGTGAAGCGCGCCCCGTGCCGCGCCCAGGGGACGGCCTCGGTGCGCACGCCGTGCTCCGGGCAGCGCACCCTGCAGGGCGCGTACTCCAGGTAGCAGGCCGAGCGCGCCAGGTCCATCGCCCTCCACAGCCTGGGGGCCCCGCGGTTCGCCATGTCGTAGAAGTCGCAGGCCCTGCCGCATACGGGGCAGCGGCGCTGCTCGCGCTTGTAGGGCCGGACGCTCACGACGATGCGCTCGGCCTCGATGCGCGCGCCCAGGACGACCGTGCGGGCCAGACCGAGGGCGAGAAGTAGTAGACTCTTCATGCGTCACACCTCTTCGGTTGTCTGAATTTGGCTTAGCAATCATAGGCGGATGACGCGGAAACGGCCCCTCCCGGGGCCGTTTCAGTTCCAGATCGTTGTTTTCGCCCGCTGAGCTGGGCCTATGCCGGAATCTCTCCCACAGAAACCACCGAAGAGCCA
>NZ_JBQKDI010000055.1:0-609 GCF_052121915.1 Collinsella sp. LCP19S3_B11 | reverse complement strand
CCCAGCGTCGAGTGGATCCTGAAGTTGTTGTACCAGTGCACGTAGTCCGAGAGCTTGGCCCGGAGCTCGCGCGTCGTGCCGAACGTCTCGCGGTGGACGAGCTCGGCCTTCAGTATCCTGTTGGTCGACTCGTCGACGGCGTTGTCGTAGGGGCAGCCCTTGGCCGACAGCGACCTCTCAATGCCGAAGGCCTCGAGCATCAGGTCGATCTCGGCGTTGTCGAACTCGCTGCCGCGGTCCGTGTGGAAGACCTCGATGTCCGAGATGGGGAAGGAGAGCGTCGCGAACGCCGACTTGACCAGCCGGGCGTCCTTCCTGGGCCCGGCGGAGTGGCCGACGATCTCCCTGTTGTAGAGGTCGACGAGCAGGCAGACGTAGTTCCACGAGGCCCCGACGCGCACGTAGGTCAGGTCGCTGCATATATGGGTGCGCGGCGCCCTGCCGCCGAAGCCGCGCGCGACGACGTTGGGCACGTCGGCCTCGTTGACCGCCCCGGGGTGCACCTTGAACCTCTTCCTGCCGTATGCGCTGACCAGGCCGTTCTCCCTCATGATGCGGCAGACCCGGCGCCGGCTGACGGTGACGCCCGACCTCTCGAGCGACGCCTTT
>NZ_JBQKDI010000054.1:0-684 GCF_052121915.1 Collinsella sp. LCP19S3_B11 | reverse complement strand
TGTTAGCGTCAATCTATTTTTCACCAGTTTCGCTAAACAGGCGCGCCGTTCGCGCAAAGGCGGTTTCACCGGTTGCGCTAACGTATTTTCACCGATTCCGGTCACGGCTTGACGGGACCGTCCCTCGGCAGGTCCTTCAGCCTGTAGGACCTGCCGGTTATCTTGACCAGGTGGCAGTGGTGGCACACCCTGTCCGCGATCGCGCTCGCCGCCACGTCGTCCCCGAACACCCTGCCCCAGCCGCTGATCCCCACGTTGGTGGTGATGATCGTCGAGCGCTGCTCGTAGCGCGTCGATATCAGCTGGAACAGCAGGTCCGCGCCCGCGCTGCCGACGTCGAGGTAGCCGAGCTCGTCGATGATCAGCAGCCTCGAGTGGGCGTAGTACCTGAGCCTCTTCTTGAGGATGCCGCGCGACGAGGCGTCCTCCAGGTCCTCGACGAGCCGGGCGCAGTCCACGAACCTGACCTCGCGCCCCGCCCTGACCGCCTCGATGCCCAGCGCGACGGCGAGGTGCGTCTTGCCCACGCCGGGGCTCCCCACGAACAGGACGTTCTCGGCCCGCTCGACGAACCTCAGGGTCGCGAGCTCCTCGATCTCGGCGCGCGGGACCGACGGCTGGAAGTCCCAGTCGAAGTCCGCCAGCCCCTTGACGTAGGGGAACCCCGACGACCGTATGCGCTGG
>NZ_JBQKDI010000053.1:0-703 GCF_052121915.1 Collinsella sp. LCP19S3_B11 | reverse complement strand
CCGGCGGTCAGCCCGGTATGTCCGCGCACCCCACCGCATTTCGATTCTCCGTCCGGCGCGCTCGTCCGAAACCAGTCTTGTTCACGGGCGCGGCCCTTGCCTTGGGCTGCCCAAAAAAGGGTCGTGAACGCGCGCCGGCGATGCGTCGAGGCGCGGGCCCTCCCGGCGGGAGGCTTGTTGTCCGACGGGGTCAGCCGAGGGTCCCCTCCGCCCGGCGCCCGATCTCCCAGACCCAGCAGGCGAGCTCGCGCGCGACGGCGGCGTTTGCCTTGCACGGGCTCTTGCCCGCCGCCGCCAGCGCCTCGCGGCGACGGCAGAGCCTGGCGGTGCAGTCGTCGGCGCGCGCCCGGATCGCCGCGGGGACGTCCGCGCCGGGCGCCGGGGCCTTCGGGCGGGGCGTGCACGTCAGGTAGTGCCACGCCGACTCCACCAGCGCCGTCCTGGCGAGCCGGTTGCCCGTCTTGGTTATCCCGCCGCGCCGCTCGGTCTCGCCGCTCGAGCGCTCCGACGGGACCAGCCCGCACCAGCTCGCGAAGGCCGGGGCCGTCCGGAACCTCGTGAAGGAGCCCGCCTCGGCTGCGAGCCTGAAGGCCGTCAGGGTGTCGATTCCCTTGATGCAGGAGAGCGCCTCGACGGCCGGGCGCCACCGGTCGGTCCGGGCGAGGGCGAGCACCTTCTTCTCGAGCTGCCGGCGGTCCGACTC
>NZ_JBQKDI010000052.1:0-764 GCF_052121915.1 Collinsella sp. LCP19S3_B11 | reverse complement strand
TGGGCGCGGCACGGGGCGCGCTTCACGCGCGACTTCGAGGACTGGGTGGCGTGGCTGGCGGTCCGCTGCACCGCCTCGGCGGTCTCCGAGCTCGCCCGCGTCGAGTGGCACAGCGTGGGCGGCGTGTGCAGGCGCGTCTACGCCGAGCTGGAGGCCGCGCGCGGCGCCTCGAGGTTCGACGGCGTGCGCCGCATCGGCATCGACGAGACGTCGTACAAGAAGGGCCACAAGTACGTCACGGTGGTCGTCGACCACGACCGCGGCTGCCTCATCTGGGCGCACGAGGGCACCGGCAAGGACGTGCTCAACCTGTTCCTCGACGAGCTCACGCGCGAGCAGAGGCGCGCCATAGAGGTGGTGACCGCCGACGGCGCGAGGTGGATAAGGCAGCTGGTCAAGCGCCGCTGCCCCAACGCGAGGTGGGTCATGGACCCCTTCCACGTGGTCCAGTGGATGAACGACGCGCTCGACGCCGTGCGCTGCGAGGAGTGGAACGCCGCCAGGGCCGCCGCCAGGGCCGCCAGGCCCAGGCCCGAGGGCAAGCGCGGCAGGCCTGCCAAAGGCGAGCTGCCGCCCGAGGAGGTCAGGGCGCTCGAGGAGGAGGCGGCCTCCATCAAGGGCAGCCGCTACGCGCTCGTGAAGAACCCCGAGGATGGATTGGCAACACCTATTTGGACGATTCCGGGAGGGACAGCCCCGCCTCCCTGAACTCGACCGGCGACATGTAGCCCAGCGTCGAGTGGATCCTGAAGTTGTTGTACCAG
>NZ_JBQKDI010000051.1:0-769 GCF_052121915.1 Collinsella sp. LCP19S3_B11 | reverse complement strand
CTTGCGAAAAACGAATCCAAGTCAGACCATTTCAAATGGTTCGATGTCTGCCCGGATGCGACACATCTGGTGTGTCCATCCTCGCAGTATCCGGTTCTCAAGGTGCACGCCCCGCGGCTCATCCGGTCCGACCGGGCCGCGCGGCAAGGAGATATATTGCCAGACCGGAGGGGCCCGCGGGGCAGGAATCCCGCACTCCATATTTTGTTCACAAATGAACCAGAGGGCCCTGGAATCCGACAGGGTCTAATCGACGATCGTATATCTCAGACAGACCGTATGACCTCGGTGTTTATGCTGTCCGATGTATACGTATCGGTTATATACCCAAACCAGAATTAAATAGCACCTAGGAGATAGATTGCGACGGTTCCCCTTATAAAGCCTTTACGCGACAAAGGACCCCGCCAGACAGCGCTGGAGCCCCATTAGTGTGCAATCCTAGCCGAAAGACGTGAAACGCGAGAAAAGATTGATTTGTAATCTAAATTGGCAGATCCATCTAGGAAATACGCAACCAGCCAAAGGAGCGTTCCTAAGTGCGGACTGTAAAGAACGAGTCCCAAAAACAGGCCTCGAAAAGAATCAACCCACTTCATATGCTATTGCGACTTCAGAATAAAGAAATCAACTATCTAGAGCCACGGATCAATACAAACGCAAAAAAGGGGGAGGCCGCGAGGCCTCCCCCTTCTCGATTCTCGATGACGGCTCGGTGCCGTCCACCGGTCAGCGGCGCCCTGGCCTCCCACGGGCTGGCCCCGCAGTA
>NZ_JBQKDI010000050.1:0-865 GCF_052121915.1 Collinsella sp. LCP19S3_B11 | reverse complement strand
CTTAGAGGTCCTCGCGCCAGAAGGGCATGCTCATGCAGCGCGGGCCGCCACGGCCGCGGGAGAGCTCGGCGGAGGGCACGACGAGAAGGTCCAGGCCCTCCTTGTACAGCACGTCGTTGGTGACGGTGTTGCGGGCGTAGACGCAGATCTTGCCGGGCTCGACGCACAGGGTGTTGGAGCCGTCGTTCCACTGCTCGCGGGAGGCCGCGATCGGGTCGCCGCCGCCGCAGGGGATCAGCTTGACCTGGTCGACGCCGGTGGCGTCCTCCAGGACGTGCTCGAGGGTGTCCTCGATCAGGCGGATGTTCACGTCGCCCGGGTTCTTGCCGGCGGTCAGCTCGTAGACGCGCAGGGTGCCCATGATGGCGGGGTGGATCGTGAACTTATCGACGTCGATCTGGGTGAAGACCGTGTCGAGGTGCATGAAGGCGCGCGAGACCGGGATGTCGAAGGCCAGGATGCGCTCGACCTTGGAGTCGGAGTTCCAGAAGATGTTCTGGGCCATGACGTCGATAGCGGCGGCCTGGGTGCGCTGGGAGATGCCGACGGCGAGGGTCTTCTCGTTGATGTTCAGCACGTCGCCGCCCTCGGTGTGGAACTGGCAGTCGCGGCGGAAGTACAGGGAGACGTCCTTGTAGTCGGGGTGGTACTTGAAGACGTACTTGCCGTACAGGGTCTCGCGGTTGCGGGTGACCGAGTACATGCGGTTGAGGTTGACGCCCTCGCCGACGACCGCGAACGGGTCGCGGGTGAAGTAGAGGTTGGGCATCGGGTCGATGATCAGGTCGGACTCGGACTCGGAGTTGACCAGGGAGTCGAGGGTCGTGGAGGCCGTGAGGGGCATCTCGATCTCGGCCTTGGTCAT
>NZ_JBQKDI010000049.1:0-888 GCF_052121915.1 Collinsella sp. LCP19S3_B11 | reverse complement strand
TCCGATCTCCCGGGGCCGGCCGATCCGGCCCTCAGGGTATCGGGTTCCCACATTCATCCGCACATGTGCGGATGAATGTGGGAGGTGTTCGGATAAAGTTGATAATCAAGGAGCTTCTTTGAACCGTGTCTTAAATACCAAATGTGCCCTAGCTAAACAAAGCTGGGGCTTACAATGAGCGTATACACAATATTAATGACAACCTAAGGGCATCATGGACGATCAAACCTCCGACAATTCGTATGATCAGATGCAGAACGATAAATCAACCTATCCGCAGACCATACGCTACCATCGTCCCCATATTTCCCAAGAGCCTATTGACGATACAGAGCCTGAATATGTAACTCGCAATCGTTATCAAACCCTTGAAGAATCTCAATCACGTCGCAAACACATGGGCGTCGCCCCGAGCGAATCGGCGTATCTCAAAGATGCCCCCTTATCCAAAAACAGCGCATGCAACCAGGAGCAGGCCCAAACACCCGCCAAGCAACAACGAAGAGAGCCTCGCCCTAAACAGACCCTAACGCATTCTGCCCGCTATTTAGAGACGCCGAAGCAAGGAAAATCGATATTTATATCGTCTAGCAGGCGACGCAAACAGCACCGGCTCCAAATCGCGCTCTTGATCATTGCCATCGCGGCAATCGCGCTGGTCATTCGTTTTATTTTCTTCAAATAGAAAAGACAATTAAGCCGTAGAGGCTTTAGGTTTACAACGCCCAAACGAAAAAGGGGGAGGCCGCGAGGCCTCCCCCTTCTCAGTCCAAGCGTACGGCTCGGTGCCGTCCACCGGTCAGCGGCGCCCTGGCCTCCCACGGGCTGGCCCCGCAGTACTCTCGGCGCGATGGGGCTTAGCTTCCGGGTTCGGAACGGGACCGGGCG
>NZ_JBQKDI010000047.1:0-1004 GCF_052121915.1 Collinsella sp. LCP19S3_B11 | reverse complement strand
GATCGTGTTCTTCGCCGAGCCGTTAGCCCGGTCGCCGGGGTAGCGCAGCAGCTCCCCACCCACCTCGAACGGCTCGTCCACCGGGCGGGTCTGCCCGTCCGCTTCGGCGTGTGCAACCCGCGTCCGCTCGTCATGAGCCGCCGACCACACCTTCACCATCGGAACACCAGCGTCGGCGGTCATCGTCGCGGAAGCGTGAACCGCCGCCGTGCGGGCCTGATGAAGCTCCGTCCGGGCGATCCGCTCCGCCCGGCGCATCCACCCCTCATAGCCCCCTTCGGCATCCCACGATAGGAACTGCCTAACCAGCTCCCGCTGCTCGAAACTCCCGCCCGTCCCAGCCTTCGACAAGATACCCTGCATCGTCTGGAACACCGTGTCCTGCATTCCCACCACGAGGTTCTCGGTCGTGCGCATGTAGTCCGCGAACAGGTGCCGCCACGACGGGGATGCGATGATGAAACTGATCTGCGACGGGTCCACACCCGCGAACGTCGCGGGAAACTCCGCGAGAAGGTCAGCGACCGTCGCCGGGCCGGACACACCCGACGGCCAGGGGATAGCCACGTCCGGGGACACGAACCCCGTGTTCGGCGCGTCCGCCGCCGCCGTGGCGATGAACTCCGCACCCAGCGCGGGCATAACGTTCACCGTCACCTCCCCAGCCCATTCCTCACCGGCTGCGGTGATCATATCCACATCCTCCCGGACCGTGGCGATCCACTCCTTCACAGCAGCGGTGACGATACCGACGAGCTCGTCAGTCCCCCGGTTCGGCTCCGCGCTGAAACGACTACGCGCCACCATAATCACCCCCCGCCGTAACGGCCCGCAGCGGGGCACCAACATTCGAGCTAATCGGACGGTCCAACACGTTCTGCGGGAGGTCGAAGCCCAGCACCTCCGCGAGGTAGGGGAACAACGACGGTGCCTTCGTCACCAACCGTTCCGCCAGGGCGCGGCGAGCCACATCCGAGTCCTTGTCGTCCGCGTCGTCCTCGCTG
>NZ_JBQKDI010000046.1:0-1040 GCF_052121915.1 Collinsella sp. LCP19S3_B11 | reverse complement strand
CCGGCCCCGAACCTGCGCCCAGCTCTCCACCAACGCCGACGACAACGCAGCCACCGCCGAGAACGGCTTACCCGTCGCCGCTTCCAGCCATTCGATCAGCAGCTCCGCCGGGGCATCCTCCGGCAGTTCGTATTTACCCCGCGCGTCGAACCAAACCGCATCGTCGTCTGATAGGTGCTCCACGACGATGTCCACTATTTCTAGGTACTGGTCATTCGGGCTCATGCCCGCCAGCTCGTGGATACGTAGAGCGACAGCCGGGCCGGGAGACGAAAACTCCCAGTCCCGGCTGTACGCGCGAACGATCAGCGCCACGGCCTAACGCTTACGCAACTTCGCTTCGCGGGCCTTCTGACGAGCCGCCTTCTCCCGCTCCGCCTTCCGGCGTTCCTGCCGGTTCGCGAACGACTCCCACTCCTGCTCCGAGTCGTTATCCACGACGAGCTCTTCGAGCATGTCCACCATCGCCGCGATGGACTCATAAAAAAACAGGGACGAACCGCGGCGTAGCACCTCGTCACGCCACGCTAGGAAATCCTCCGGGTCGATATGAGTCTGGCAGAAGTCCGACATGATCGCGGTGCGCTGCACATCATTGATCAGGCGCGAAGACACATCCGATGCGAACAGCGTCATCTCGGCCGAGGTGGGGCGGGTCACCAGCAGCGTCCGGCCCAGCATCTTCGACTCCACCTCGACCGTCTCCGGGTCGATGCCGTCAAACGAATCGACGCTCAAATCTCCATGTTCCGCAACCGGGGCATCCGCATCACCGTCGAGCTCCGCGAGCTCGCGTCGAAGCTGCTCCCGACGATCCTCCGCGGACTCCACATCGGCCTTGAACGCCGCTGCCTTATCGTTTGCCATGATTCCTCCATTAGGGGATATGTGTGGTGTGTTTCCACACCAACTTATCACGATTTCCGGAAGGTGAACCCGTTCCGGCTCGCTGCGAGCTCCGCCGATTTCGCGAGCCACGGCTGCGCCTTCGTCCCCGGGTGATGCACCCGCTTCGCGAACCGCACCGTCCCGCCACGCGG
>NZ_JBQKDI010000045.1:0-1131 GCF_052121915.1 Collinsella sp. LCP19S3_B11 | reverse complement strand
TGGTGCCGGGCCCGCGACGTGCCCTTCGGGGGCGCGGGCGGCCGCGAGCCGCACCCGCGGTTCGAGACGCCCCCGGGCAGGCAGCTGCAGTTCGACTGGAAGGAGGGCATGAGGCTCGTCGACTCGGAGGGCGAGGTCTTCGAGTTCAGCGTGTTCACCGCGACGCTCGGCTACTCCCGGAAGCACCGCTTCATACCGGTCAGGAGCCGCACGCTCGACGACCTGCTGTCCTGCCTGCTCGCCACCTTCACCCGCCTCGGCGGCGTCCCGGAGGAGTGCATCACGGACAACATGTCGTGCCTGGTGACCGTCTCTGGCCGCAGGAGGACCAGGCAGGAGAGGGCGTGGCGGTTCGCGCGGGAGGCCGGCTTCGAGCTCAGGCTCTGCGCGCCGCGCTCGCCGCAGACCAAGGGCAAGGACGAGTCGGCCAACCGCTTCCTGAACCGCCTGCTCGCCTACGGCGGCGAGTTCACCGGGTGGAGCGGCCTCGCCGAGGCGGTGGCCCGGGTCGAGGCCCAGGCCAACTCGGAGCCGAACCGCACCACCGGCCTGCCGCCCGACGCGCTGTTCATGCGGGAGAAGGAGTGCCTGCGGCCCATCGGGAACCTCCGGCTCCTCGAGTCGATGGTGGGCGACGTGAGCGTCCAGACCGTCCCGCCGACCATGCTCGTCAGGGCCGCCGGCAGGGAGTGGTCCGTGCCCAGGCGCTGCATCGGCCGGCGCGTGAGCGTCGTGGCGATGCCCGGCGGCCAGGTCGTGGTGAGGATGGCCGGCGAGGAGGTCGCCGTCCACGACGCCGCGTCCGGGCCGTCGAGGCCCATCAACTACGACCCCGACCACTACGGGCAGGCCCTCGAGGGGAAGCGGGGCCTGGCCGACGCGGACATCGCCGAGGCCGCGCGCGCCAACCTCGCGCTGCTCGACTCGCTCGGAGGGGCGTGATGGGCGCCGTCGCGGAGGGCAGCCCCTCGATCAGGGCGCAGGCGAACCTCTCCGCGCTCGGGCTGCACGAGATGGCGGCGTCCCTGCCCGACTACGTGAGGATGGTCGCCGCGGGCGAGCGGGGCTTCGCCTCCGCCCTCGAGGAGATGACGCGCGTCGAGGTCGCCGCCCGGGAGGTCAGGATCACCA
>NZ_JBQKDI010000044.1:0-1452 GCF_052121915.1 Collinsella sp. LCP19S3_B11 | reverse complement strand
CGGTTGGGCCGGCGACTTCGGGTGCAGACGACTCGGGTGGTGTGACGGGCGGTGTGTACAAGGCCCGGGAACGCATTCACCGCGGCATGCTGATCCGCGATTACTAGCAACTCCGACTTCATGGGGGCGGGTTGCAGCCCCCAATCCGAACTGGGGCCGGCTTTCCGGGATCCGCTCCCCCTCGCGGGGTGGCATCCCTCTGTACCGGCCATTGTAGCACGTGTGCAGCCCAGGGCATAAGGGGCATGATGACTTGACGTCGTCCCCGCCCTCCTCCGCCTTGACGGCGGCGGTCCCGCGTGGGTTCCCGGCATCACCCGATGGCAACACGCGGCGGGGGTTGCGCTCGTTGCGGGACTTAACCCAACATCTCACGACACGAGCTGACGACAGCCATGCACCACCTGTATGGGCTCCTCTCGGCCACGGGGTCTCCCCCGCTTCACCCATATGTCAAGCCCTGGTAAGGTTCTTCGCGTTGCTTCGAATTAAGCCACATGCTCCGCTGCTTGTGCGGGCCCCCGTCAATTCCTTTGAGTTTTAGCCTTGCGGCCGTACTCCCCAGGCGGGACGCTTAATGCGTTGGCTGCGGCACGGGGGGATCGTCCCCCCACACCTAGCGTCCATCGTTTACGGCTGGGACTACCAGGGTATCTAATCCTGTTCGCTCCCCCAGCTTTCGCGCCTCAGCGTCGGTCTCGGCCCAGAGGGCCGCCTTCGCCACCGGTGTTCCACCCGATATCTGCGCATTCCACCGCTACACCGGGTGTTCCACCCTCCCCTACCGGACCCAAGCCGCGGAGGTTCCGGGGGCTTCGGGGGGTTGAGCCCCCCGCTTCGACCCCCGGCCTGCCGGGCCGCCTACGCGCGCTTTACGCCCAATGAATCCGGATAACGCTCGCCCCCTACGTATTACCGCGGCTGCTGGCACGTAGTTAGCCGGGGCTTCTTCTGCAGGTACAGTCTCGTCTCTTCCCTGCTGAAAGCGGTTTACGACCCGAAGGCCTCCGTCCCGCACGCGGCGTCGCTGCGTCAGGGTTGCCCCCATTGCGCAAGATTCCCCACTGCTGCCTCCCGTAGGAGTCTGGGCCGTGTCTCAGTCCCAATCTGGCCGGTCGGTCTCTCAACCCGGCTACCCGTTGTCGGCACGGTGGGCCGTCACCCCGCCGTCTACCTGATGGGCCGCGGAGCCATCCCCTCCCGTCGGGGCTTTAGCCCGGGCGCCATGCGGCACCCGGGGGTATCCGGTATTACCCGTCCTTTCGGGCGGCTATCCCGGGGGAGGGGGCAGGTTCTCCACGTGTTACTCAGCCGTTCGCCACTCGCCTCTATCCGAAGATAGGTGCCGTTCGACTTGCATGTGTTAGGCGCGCCGCCAGCGTTCATCCTGAGCCAGGATCGAACTCTCCGTCCAAATATGCTTGGGCCTCGAGCCCGTCCGGTCCTCTCAGT
>NZ_JBQKDI010000043.1:0-1546 GCF_052121915.1 Collinsella sp. LCP19S3_B11 | reverse complement strand
GGGGGTGTTCCTATAGTTTTGTCAACTGGGCAATGCTGTTTTCGAGATTGAATCGCGACATGCTAACGCCAGGCCTTTCGGCCGATGGGCTCCAATCTGTTCGGAGCGCTTCGACTAGGCGGCGTAGGGCACCCTGTCCCGCATGATCGCGTAGATGACCTTCAGCCTCTTTCGTGCCAGCGCCTTGAGCGCCTTGCCGTGCGGCATGCCCCGCTCTCGGCACCTAGCGTAGTAATCGCCCCATCTTCCCTCTGTCCGGGTAAGGCAGTTGCACGAGAATATGAGCAGGTTCTTCAGCCTCTTGTTGCCTTGGCGCGATGCCGTCACCGAGGAGATCGAGGTCCCCGACTGGCGGTTGCGCGGCGCCAGGCCGCAGTACGACGCGAGCTTGTCGTGGCTTGGGAAGTCTTCGATATCTATGGAGATCGCGAGCTCGGAAGCGGTTTTGGGGCCGATCCCCGGCACCGTCAGGAGGCATCGGTAGGTATCGTCGCCCTCGAGGAGGGCGGATATCTCCGCCGTGATCACATCGATCTCCGCCGAGTTCTCGGAGATCCTGCGCGCGAGCAGCCTCACCGCCCGGTCCTCGGCGGCGATGGCCGCCGCATCCGGCCTTGTCGAGGAGGCCGTCGAGCGGACGAGGGCCTCGATCTTGCCGCGCGCCGCCCCGCGCGTGAGCGCCGCCGCCCTGCGGGGCCCGGCGTCGGCCACCGACCAGGCCCCGCCGAGGGATGCCATGAGCCTCAGCTGGGGACCGTCGGACAGGTCGACCAACGCCTCGAAGGCGGGGCACGATTCCAGCAGGATGCTGCGCAGCCGGTTCTTGCTCCTGGTGTTTTCGCAGGTCAGGAAGTTTCTCTGGGCGGCCAGCGCCCTCGCCGCCGCGACCGTCGGGCCCGGATCCCCGACCGGCAGGAGTGCGTCGGGGATGCCCAGCGCCGTCTTCGCGATGACCATTGCGTCCCGCTCGTCGGTCTTGGCGTCGCCGGCGAAGAGCCTGGCGGCCCCGTGTGCCGCGAGTCCCGGCAGGTACGCCGCCGACATCCCGGCCGCCTTGGCGCGGGCGAGCGCGAGGGCGCCTATGTTGCGCGACTGGTCGACGACCACGAGCGCGTCGGGGAAGCGGCCGAACAGCGAGTCCAGATCGCCCTCCCTGTTCGCGACGGGGGCGCTCAGCAGTATCTCGCCGTCCCGGGTCGCGACGCATGCCCAATGGGACAATTTCCCGACATCGAGCCCGATGACGGCTTCCGGCATTCTAGGTGGTGCCACGGTGTTATCCTCCAATCGGTAGGCCGATCGGAACCCCTCCCTGCGACACCCACATTACCTGGCCGTGGCGCTTGCGCCCGGCAGTTTCCTATCAGTCGTCCGGAGCGGCGAGCGCCCCCGGTGGCAACACCCCCCGGGCCCTCTACGGGGCAGGGGCAGACGGCCATCCGGAGGCGCCCGATCGGCGGCCCCTCGGGGCTTGCCCGTATCGTAGGCAATGCGCCGAATGCTCGCCATCGAAATTTATCGGTGGCCCACTTCAGACTGTAATGGG
>NZ_JBQKDI010000042.1:0-2187 GCF_052121915.1 Collinsella sp. LCP19S3_B11 | reverse complement strand
GCCCGTGGGAGGCCAGGGCGCCGCTGACCGGTGGACGGCACCGAGCCGTGCGCTTGGACTGAGAAGGGGGAGGCCTCGCGGCCTCCCCCTTTTTCGTTTCTCAGGCAATTTAACTAAATGACATTTTTTACAACGATATTATCTGCCGTCTTATTCAGACGTTCACCGTTCTCCTGACAGTCTCACGCACTCAATGGATTACTATCTACTTAAGCGTGATACTGCGCTTGACCTGTTTTAGGCGGGCCGTTTTATTGATTGTGACGGAAGGACGCACATGGCAGATGTTCACGAGCTGCTTGATACTTGGATTGCCAATGTCAAGGATGATGAGCTGCTGACTGAGCTCAACACGATGAAGGAGCAGGGTGACGAGGATGCCATCACCGATGCCTTCTTCCAGGATCTTGCCTTCGGCACCGCCGGCCTGCGTGGCACGATCGGTGCTGGCACTAACCGTATGAATATCTATACGGTCGGCCGTGCAACGCAGGGCTTCGCCGACTATCTCAATGCGACTTTTGAGCATCCGACGGTTGCCATTGCTCGCGACAGCCGCAATAAGGGCGAATTGTTCGTCAAGACGACTGCTGCCATTCTTGCAGCAAACGGCGTGACTGCTCTCGTGTACCCTAAGATTTCTCCCGTGCCGACGCTTTCCTGGGCCGTCCGCGACCTTAAGTGCTCCGGTGGCATTTGCATGACCGCTAGTCATAACCCTGCGCCCTATAACGGCTATAAGGCATATGGCCCCGACGGCTGCCAGATCACTAGCGAGGCCGCCGATGCAATTTCTAAGGCTATCGCCGAGACCGATACGTTCACTGGCGTGAAGTCCATGGACTTCGATGAGGCTCTTGAGCAGGGTCTGGTCAAATGGATCGATGACTCGTGCCTCGAGCGTTATTACGACGCCGTTCTCGCGCGCGGCGTGACCAACCTTTCTGCCGAGGAGATTGCTGGCGCTCCGCTTAAGCTCGTCTACACTCCGCTCAACGGCACTGGTCTCATTCCCGTCACGACGGTGCTCGAGCGCGCCGGCATCACCGATGTCACGGTTGTTCCCGAGCAGAAGGACCCGAACGGCGATTTCCCGACCTGCCCGTATCCTAACCCCGAGATCCGTCAGGCCATGCAGAAGGGAATCGACCTGTGCGAGCAGGTTCACCCCGATCTGCTGCTTGCAACCGATCCTGACGCCGACCGTGTTGGCGTTGCTGTTAAGAATGGTGATGACTATCTGCTGCTGACCGGCAATGAGATGGGCGTTCTGCTGCTCGACTATATCTGCAAGACCCGTGCCGCCTGCGGCGAGGATCTCACCAAGAAGGTCGCGGTTACTACCATTGTTTCTTCCGCCATGGTCGATGCTCTGGCCGAGGAGTATGGCTTTGAGCTCCGTCGCTGCCTGACGGGCTTCAAGTACATCGGTGACATCATTACCTCGCTTTCCGATGCTGGTGAAGTCGATCGCTTTATCTTCGGTTTCGAGGAGAGCTACGGTTATCTGGCCGGCGACCACGTGCGTGACAAGGACGCCGTGAGCACTTCGCTTCTGATTTGCCAGATGGCGCAGTATTACAAGCTCCAGGGCAAGAACCTTGCCGATGCGATGCACGAGCTGTACGAGAAGTATGGCTACTATCACAACAAGACGATTTCGCTGAGCTATCCGGGCGCTGAGGGTGCGGCAAAGATGGCCGGCATCATGGCTGGTCTGCGCGAGAACCCGCCCGCGGAGCTCGCAGGCTCCAAGATCGAGGCCGTTGTGGATTACAACACGTGCGTGAACGGCCTGCCGAAGGCTAATGTCATTGAGTTCGATCTTGAGGGTGGCAACAAGGGTATTGTCCGTCCTTCCGGCACCGAGCCCAAGATCAAGCTGTACATCTTCGCTAAGGGCGCGGATGCCGCCGAGGCTGATGCAGCACTTGACGCGATTGAGGAGTCTGGCCGCAAGCTGCTGGCCTAGGGCTTGATAAACAGACTGTTACCGATAAGAAGGGAAGGGGGTCTCGCAAAGGGCCCCCTTCTTTTGCTCTAACGTTTGGTCGATGAATAATAAATGTGTAGGAGCTGTGTGCAACCAGATTCCCGCCCCGCGGGCCCCTCCGGTCTGGCAATATATCTCCTTGCCGCGCGGCCCGGTCGGACCGGGAACCGGCGCAGGCGTGCACCTTGAGAACC
>NZ_JBQKDI010000041.1:0-2272 GCF_052121915.1 Collinsella sp. LCP19S3_B11 | reverse complement strand
TGTTAACGTCAATATAAATTTCACCAATTTTGCTGGCCGGCAAAACCAATCGCGCTGGCGGGATCGCACCATTTGCGCTGGTGCACTTTCACCAGTTAGGCCCCCTCTCCAATCCTTTTCGTATCCCTGGGAAGGTCCTTCATTCGGTACGAGGGACCCGTTATCTTCAGCAGCGTGCAGTGGTGCACGAGCCTGTCGGCGATGGCGGAGGCGGTCACCGCATCCCCGAATACGTCGGCCCATGCGCCGATTCCCACGTTCGTCGTCACTATCGTGGACCGATGCTCGTAGCGCGCCGACACCAGCCTGAACAGCAGGTCGGCCCCCTCGTCGTCGATGTCAAGGTAGCCCAGCTCATCGATGATGAGCAGCGTGCAGTGGGCGTAGTACTTGATCCTCTTCTCCACCAGGCCCCTTGACGCCGCGTCCTTCAGGTCGGCGACGAGCCTTGCGCAATCTATGAAGCGGACCTCCTTCCTGGCACGGACGGCCTCCACGCCCAGCGCTATGGCGATGTGGGTCTTTCCCACGCCCGGGTTTCCCACGAGCAGCACGTTTTCCGCCCGTTCCAGGAAGCCGAGGGACGACAGCCCGATCACCGTGGGCTTGTGGACGCTCGGCTGGAATCCGAAGTCGAAGTCGTCCAGGGTCTTCACGTAGGGAAAGCCCGCCGACTTCACGCGGCGCTCCATCTCCTTGCTGTTCTTCCTGTCCACCTCCATGGCCGCAAGCTCCATGATTGCCGTGCAGAAGTCCATCTCCCCGCCGGAGACCATCGCCTCGTACCCAGGCAGCGCCGATGCCATCGCATCGAGCCCCAAGGCCTCCAAGCCGTTCATCATCCGCACATACGTGCTCGATTCCCCCAATGAGCCCATCGTTACCTCCACGCGTCTTCCGACTCTCCTATGATTCGCAGGTTCTCCCTGGCCGCCGCCTGGATGTCCTCGTCGGCATACCTTCGCTTCGAGGACAGGGCCTCCTCGTAGTGGGCCGGGTCGTAGTTGATCCTTCCGGACGCCTTGGACATGTCGTGCAGCGCCACCAGCTGGCCGTCCATGCTTATGCGCAGCTGGCCCCCGGGCATGGCCAGCAGCCTCACCCTCTTTCCGATGCATCTCCTCGGGACCGACCATTCCCGGCCCCTGCATCTGACGAGCATGGTGCTGGGCACGACCTGGTCCGACACGTCGCCGACCATCTCCTGGAGGGCTCGCAGGTTGCCGATCGGGCGCAGGTAGTCCTTCTCTTTGAGGAAGGCGACGGCAGGCGGCACGCCGAGCGCCTCGTGGGGCTCCAGGTTGGCGCGCCTTTCTATGTTCGCGATGATCGCGATGAGCTCGTCCTCGCCGTCGAAGTCGAAGTCGTATGCGCGCAGGCGGCTTAGGAACCTGTTTGCCGACTCGTCCTTGCCCTTGGTCTCGGGCGACCTGCGTGCGCAGTACTCGATTCTGGTTCCCGCCTCCTTGGCGAACCTGTCGGCGCGTTCGCTGCGTTTGCGCCCGCCTTTGCTGAACGAGACCAGCGACGACATGTTGTCCGTAAGGCAGGTCTCTGTGAATCCGCCGTTGGCGACGGCGACGTCAAGCAGGCAAGCGAGCACGTCGTCGGCGGTCTTGGTCTTAGAGTAGCGGTACCTCTTCAGCCTTGAGGCCCCGAGGATGGCGGAGAACACGTTGAATTCGAAGATCTCGCCGTTGACGTCGGTCATCCTGATGTCCTCCTTCCAGTCGAACTGGAGCTGGACTCCCATCGGGGTCTCGAATCGCGGATGCGGGACCGGGCCGCCGGGCGGCGTGCCGCAAGCTATCTGGTGCTTGCGCATGTACTCGGTCAACGTCGGGTACTTCGGCACCTTCTCCTCGCCATACCTGTCAACGAGGTATTCGTGGATCGCCTTCTTGGTAACGCCCGGAAGGCCCGCCTTCTGCGCGATGACCTCCCGGTACTCATCGAAGCCGCTCGGCTTCTCGGATCGCCCGTCGGAAACGTCGGACCCGTTGCGCCAAAGCTTGGCAACCGTGTGCCGGTCCATCCCGTAGCGTCTTGCCACGTCGGAGAAATTCGGCGTAGTTCCCGCTTGGCGATACATGTCAAGCTCTCCCATCACATTCCTTTCCAACCTTGCGCTCCTTCCTGGATCAACGAACAGGAGGAGCATATTTCCTGACAAAGGTTGGTGAAAGTACACCAGCGCGGTTGGCGCCAAAAGGCCAGTGTGATTGGTGAGGTTATGCCAGTTGATTTGGTTATTTATACGTTAGCGCTAACA
>NZ_JBQKDI010000040.1:0-2324 GCF_052121915.1 Collinsella sp. LCP19S3_B11 | reverse complement strand
GATGACGCGGAAACGGCCCCTCCCGGGGCCGTTTCAGTTCCAGATCGTTGTTTTCGCCCGCTGAGCTGGGCCTATGCCGGAATCTCTCCCACAGAAACCACCGAAGAGCCAGATTTCTTCTGGGGCGGTTGACAAGGGCTGTCCTTCAGCCCTGCAATTAAGAGGATGATGAGCTGGCTGAGCTCATGAAGGGCCTTGGGAGCGAGGGGTGCCCACCAGCAATTCAGCCTCGATGGTGATGCTTTTCACACGCGATAGATTTAGGGACTCCGCGTCGATGCCGAACAGCAGCGGCGTCATCTCGGCGAACACGCGGACGTCCCTTTCGGACATCTCGAAGGTGCGCGTCACCTTGATGCGGTCGGTCATCTTGAAGTGCTTCTCAAAGCAATCGGTCACCAGCTGGTTTGAGTATTCCTTGCTGCGCAAAGATCCTTCAGCAAGGTGGCGCAGCTCCGTAAGATGATTGCTGCCTGGAACCACTTTGACCAGCACTCCTGGCGCGGAGGCGTTTCTGGTTGGGGTGAGAACGCGCTTGAATTCGTCGTAGTTCGAGGGAGCGAATACGTCCACCACGCAGTTGATGGAGCCTTTCAGCACGGGGATGTTCGTCAGGTCGCCAACCAGCCATTTGACCGCCTTTCTGGAATCGTGGCGGGCCGCCATCAGCATGGCGTCTTTTGAGAGGTCAAACGCCACCACGTCGACACAGAGGTTTTCTCGGATTGCACGTGCATAGAAGCCTTCTCCGCATCCCGCGTCGAGCACGCGGAATGGCGTCGCGTTCACAGCTGCAGGACCCTCGCTTGGGGAAAGGGCCCTTCCTACCGCGGTGAGGACGGCTTCTTTCACGTGGTCGTAATACCCTGCCTCCAGGATTGCCATGCGGCTCTCAAAGGATTCTTTGCTGTAGTGGGCTGACTGCCTGGAGGGCCCTAGAAGGTTTACGTACCCCTGCTTTGCGATATCGAAGCAGTGCCTCTTCGGACATACGAGGCTCCCTTCCTGCAGCTTCAGGGCGCTGTGGCAAAGGGGGCAAGAGAGCACGTCGGCGCTGTCAGCAAATCGCGCGTATCTGTCGAGTACCATTGCGTCTCCTTTCGTCCAAGCAATTCTAGCGGATGAGTCTTCCCCAGCAGTGCATGGCTAATCATAGCAGGCAGAACCGCACAGTGACAAATAGCTGAGCTATTTCAAGCTGGGATTTCGGTATTCTGCTGCCCTCTTTTGGGCCACTTCATTTCGCCACGCTTTTGACAGGAGCAACAGGGTCCTCGCGCGCAAAACGCATATGGGCAATGCAGCCGTCTGTCAGGGCATGCCTGCGCCCCCGAACCTGCCGAAAAGGCGCTGATCTGCCCGCCAGGGCATGCCTGCGACCCCGAACCAGCCGAAAGGGGGGTGGATCTGCCCGCCAGGGCATTGGCAGAAGAAAGAATGCCGAGATACTCAATAAGAAGATTGATAACCTTCAGCAGGTGAAAAAAGGAGGCTTCGGTAGTTTGTGTGACAAGGGGCTAGCCTAGGCAGCAACGCTCTTCGCTCCCTTCACGCCCTTCTTCCTCGCCTTCACCGGGCGACCCGGGAGCTGGGGCTGGCAGTCGCCGCACCTGAGCATGAGCAGGGCCACGAGGTTGTCGGTGTTGCGGAAGCCGTAGCCCATCCTCACCGTCACCTTGATCTTGTTGTTGATGGCCTCTACGCGCCCGTTGCTGATGCCGAGCTCGACTGCGGCGATGATGTCGTCGCGCCGGCGGCGCACCTTCTTCTCCACGGCGACGACCTTGGATTGGCTGCACTGATGTGGACAGTTCCGGGAGGGGCGCGAGAGACGGGAGGGCCGTATATGAGGGACCCCAGGCACCCGAGGCATTTCACCGACGAGTTCAAGAGGCAGATAGTCGACCTCTACAACGCCGGCAAGCCCAAGCGCGAGATCATGGACGAGTACGACCTCGGCAAGAGCACCGTGGAGAGGTGGATCAAGTCGATAAACGCGACCGGCTCGCCGCGCGCCGCGGACAACCGCACGCCCGAGCAGAACCGGATCCTGGAGCTCGAGCGCGAGAACCGCAGGCTCCGGATGGAGGTCGACGTCTTAAAACAAGCGGCGCTGATATACGCTCGAAAGTGAGGGCCATAGCGGCCAACGAGGGCCGCTACCCCATATCAGCGCAGTGCAGGCTCCTCGGCGTCGCGAGGTCGACGTACTACTCCATGCGCTCGCGGGCCGACCGGCCCGCCGCGCCGGACCCCGCCGCGCCGGCCGTGGTCGCGGCCCACGCCGCCAGCAAGGGCCGGTACGGCTCGCGCAAGATAAAGGC
>NZ_JBQKDI010000039.1:0-2349 GCF_052121915.1 Collinsella sp. LCP19S3_B11 | reverse complement strand
GACGAGGGGCGTGGCGGCGATGGGCTCGGCGCGATGCAGGAAACATTGGGCATTCTCGATTTGGTGCCTGTGGAGGATAGGATGCCGTTCCGGCTGGTTCCGTGGCGAGCCAGGGGCGATAAGACCGCCCGCGCGGCTGGTGCCCGGCAGGCATCGCAAACCGGCAGGCTGCGGATGCTCGGCGAGCACCGCGTGTTGGAGAACCAGATGCGGACATGGCAACAAGGCCAGGCATCACCCGACCGGGTAGATGCGATGGTCAATGGGTACGAACACATCCAGAAAACAATCGGTGTCACCACGAGCATTGCCTTCCCCGGCGAGTGGTAGGTAGGGAGAGATCATGGCGCATTACACGATCGGCTTGTGGGAGCAGATGCGGTTCACGGATCTGTCCCCCACGGCGAAGCGTATCGTCGCCGCCGCGTGGATGAACCGTGGCAAACCACTGACCGAGGATGCTCGGCTCACCTCCGCCGACCGGGGGCGGATCGGCAAGATCATGGACGAGGAAGGCTTCGAGGTGCTGCAGGACATCCTCGCCACCACCGACGAGCTCCGTGCGGAGAATAGGCGACTCCGCCGCCGCCTAGCCGACGTTCAACGCGGACTGGTGGGCTGACCGGTGCTGATAGTCTAAGCGTGAGCTACATTCACCCATCATCAGAGGAAGTGACCCCCTATGGCCCACGTCATCATCATCGTGTGCGCCGCACTGCTCGGCGCTCGCATCACCCGGCTAATCACGGCTGACCAGATATTCCAGCCATTCCGAGACTTCGTCCTCCGCCGGTGGGGAGTCGAGTCCCAAGTGACGTACTTCGTCCACTGCCCCTGGTGCGTCGGCGTGTGGGTCGCGATCATCCTCGCCGTCGTCGCGTGGCTCACCGTCCCCGGCGACTGGCCCGTCACCGCGTGGTGGGGCATCCCCGGCATGGCCGCAGGTATGTCGTGGCTCAACGGGTTCACCGCCTACACCGCTAAGGGGGAGTAAGCCGTGGGCATCCTGAACAGTCTCACCGCATCGGTGAAGAAAATGGAAGTCGGAGTGCCGCAAAGCAACAGCAGCGGGTTTCAGGACGATAAGAAAAAGACCGCGTGGCAGGCCGAAGCCTGGGAGATGTATAACACCGTCGGCGAGCTATCGGCGGTGTGTCAGTGGATCGGATCATCCGCCGCCCGGGTGGGCTTGTACGCCGCGGATGTGGACCCCGACACTGGGCGTACCAACTCCCCGTCGGATAACCGCCTGGCTCGGCAGATCGTCCGCGATATCGGCGGCGGTGCGGAGGGAACAGCGGAGCTGCTGCGCCACGCAGCGACGTTGCTCACCGTCGTTGGCGAGTTCTACATCGCGATCATCACCGACGACAACACGGGCGAGGAACAGTGGTTGGTGATCCCCACGAATCACGTGTCGAAAACGATCCGTGGCGAGTGGGAGATCAAGCTGGGCGAGAAGAAGCACATCATCAACGACGACACCGAGTCGTTGTTCAAAGTGTGGATCAAGTCCCCGAACGAGCCGACGGAATCGCGGTCGTCGGTGCGGGCGGCTCTTCCGGTGCTTCGTGAGATCAGGGCGATGGATCGGATCATCGCGGCTGCTGCTCGGTCGCGCGTGTCGGGTAACGGCATTCTGATTGTCCCCGCCGAAGCGGAGCTCCCCCGCCGCCGACCGCCCCGCGCCGCCGACGCGCCGGGGCTTCCCCCACGCCCGGCCATGCCGACCCAAGAGGACGACGCGACCTCGTTCTCGAAGAGTCTTTACACAACAATGAAGTCGGCGCAGGACGACCCGGACTCGCCCGCCGCTGTGACCCCTATCGTGGTGAAGGTTCCGTCGGAGCACGCGGCGCAGTTCCGTCACTTGACGTTGGACACCGGTATCGAAGCGAAGGCGGTGGACACGCGGGAGCGGGCGATCCGCCGCCTAGCGTTGTCGTTGGATGTGCCCCCGGAGGTGCTGCTCGGCATGGGCGACTCGACGCACTGGAACGCTGGCCTGGTGGACGAGTCGGCGCTGCGGCAGCACATTAGCCCGCTTGTGGAGGTCATTTGCGACAGTCTCACCGAGTCGGTGCTGCGCCCGTTCATGCCGGAGGGCGAAGCGGGGAGTGTCGCGGTCGCGGCGGATATGTCCGCGTTGGCGCAGAAGCAGGATAAATCGCAGGCCGCATTGGATGCGTTCGACCGTGGCGTGTTGTCCGCTGCCGCGCTCCGCCGGGAACTCGGGTTCAGCGAGGACGACGCGGACGACAAGGACTCGGATGTGGCTCGCCGCGCCCTGGCGGAACGGTTGGTGACGAAGGCACCGTCGTTGTTCCCCTACCTCGCGGAGGTGCTGGG
>NZ_JBQKDI010000038.1:0-2383 GCF_052121915.1 Collinsella sp. LCP19S3_B11 | reverse complement strand
GAGTTCATGATCCTAGAGTCCCACAAGGACGACAAAGAGAGAGCGCGGTATCGGCAGAAGGTTTACAAGCCGCGTGTCAAGACCGGGGCAATTGAGAAGCCCGCGGGGTTCGACCCGTCGGACATGGCGGCGCAGGCGGCGATGCTGGAAGCGCTGGACGCTTAGCACGGTAGAGTATGGGGCGTAGGATCGGGAGGTTCATGGTATGGCGACTGTCGGCACGGCGCGGGTGACGATTGAGGCTGATTTCAGCAGGTTCGAGCAGGACGTTCAGACGTTCTTCAACCGCAGCGGCAAAGCGGCGGGGGATGCCCTCAACCGGGGCGTGAAATCGGGTGCCGATGCGGCGCAGAAGTCCGTGAAGGACGTGGGCACGGAGTTCCAGAATGTTGCATCGTCCGCGTCCTCGGCGGGGCGTGATGCGTCGTCGTCGTGGGCGGCGGAGATGGGGAAGGTTGGCACGTCGACGCAGAAGTCCGCGGCGGTGGCTTCCTCGGCGCTGACTGATCTGTCGGGTAAGGGCGCGTCGGCGGCGAGCCGGGTGTCGTCGTCCTGGGCATCGAACATTAGTGGTGTTGCGTCCTCGACATCCTCGGCTGCGTCGGCTGCGTCGTCCTCGTTGGATGGTGTGGGACGGGCCGCGTCGGGTGCCGCTTCTGGTATCCGCGTGTCCTTCGCGAACGGCTTCGGCGGTGTCGCGTCGGCTGCGTCCGGGATGGTGAGTCGCGTGTCCGCGACGATGGGTAGCGTGGCTTCCTCGGCACGCGGCGCGGCGGAGTCGATTAAAACGTCCATCACCAACGCACTGAAGGAGTCGGAGCAGACCGCTGATCGCGTTCCGAGCGCTATCGGCAGGATCGGCGTGGCCGTGGGCGCTATCGCCGGGCCTATGGCGATCCTAAAGGGCGGGTTCGACCGCCTGATGAACATCCAGCGTGCCGAGGTGATGTTCAAATCCGTGGGCCTGTCGGCGGAGCAGACGAAGAATCAAATGGCGAAGCTGACCGAGCAGGTGACGGGAACGTCGGTGTCCTTGGCGGATGCGGCGAAGTACTCCGCTATGTTCGCGCAGTCTGGTGTGGAGCTCGGCAAGCCGATGGACTCCGCGATCCAAGCGTTCACGGCCCTATCGTCCATCGCGGAGGGCTCGGGCGTGGACGTGGGGCGTGTGATGCAGCAGATCAGCGCCCAGGGCAAGGTCACGGGCGAGGACATGGCGCAAATGGCCGACGCTGGTGTCAATGCGACGAAGTACCTCGCGGACAGCATGGGCATGTCCCAGGCTGATGTAAAGAAGGCAATCTCGGACGGCAAGATTTCGTTCGAGGACTTCGTCACGGCTATCAATAAGGGCACGGGGTCGCTGGCGAAGGATATGGGGCAGACCCTCCCGGCGAAGATTGCGAACTTCAAGACCTCACTGTCCGCGTTCGGCGCGACGCTGCTGGAACCCATGATCGGCCCGATGACGAAGGCTGTGGAGTTCCTCACCGGCGTGTTCAAGGGGCTGAACCAGCCGATTAAGGACTTCGTGACGTGGCTCGGCGAGGGGTCGCTGGCGGCGGATGCCTTCAAGGGTGTAATGATCGTCGTTGGTGGTGTCGTCGCGGGTGCCGTGGCGCTTATGGCGGTCGGTGCGTTGGCTTCGCTGGGGAGCATGATCGGCGGGTTTGTCCTGGGCGGACTGCAGGCCACCATCACCGGGGCGAAGATGGTCGCGGCGGCGTGGACGACCGTTGCTGGGTGGGCTAGGGCCGCTGGTGCTATGGCGATTCAGGTGGCGAAGATGATCGGTCAGTGGGTCATGCTGGGCGGTCAGGCACTTGTGCAGGCCGGGCGTGTCGCCGCCGCATGGATCATGGCCGCGCCGAAGAACCTGGTGCAGTACACGATAGCGTTCGTTCAGATCATCGCCGGGTGGGTGCGCATGGCTGCGGTGGCGACGGTTCAGGCTATTAAGGCTGGGGCTGCGTGGATCATAGCCGCCCCGAAGAACCTGGGCACGTATGCCCGCGCGTTCGGCGCGATGATCGCCGGGTGGGGACAAGCCGCCGGTGCCGCTATCGTGAACGCTGGGCGCATCGCCGGGGCGTGGATCATCGCCGCCCCGAAGAATCTTGGAGCCGGTGTCAAGGCGTTGGGCATGATAGCCGGTGGGTGGGTCCGCGCGGGCATCGCCGCCGTCGCGAACGCCGCTGTTATCGCCGGGTCGTGGCTCGTTGCTATGTGGCCGGTGGCCCTCGTCATCGCCGCTATCGTCGGCATCATCGGTGTGTTCAAACTTCTGTGGGATAACGTCGCCGGGTTCCGCGAGTTCTGGCAGGGCGTGTGGGACGGCCTTGTCAATGTGGTGGCTACCGCGTGGACGTGGATCAAGAACATC
>NZ_JBQKDI010000037.1:0-2440 GCF_052121915.1 Collinsella sp. LCP19S3_B11 | reverse complement strand
TGCGCTAACTCCTCCGCGTGACCTTCCGGCACCGGGCAGGCGTCAGACCCTATACGTCGCCTTGCGGCTTCTGCAGAGTCCTGTGTTTTTGGTAAACAGTCGCTTGGGCCTCTCCACTGCGGCCCGCCTCCGCTCCCGGAGCAAGTCCGTTCACGTACGCGCGGGCACCCCTTCTCCCGAAGTTACGGGGCCATTGTGCCGAGTTCCTTGACCATGGTTGACCCGATCGCCTCGGTATGTTCTACCCACCCACCTGTGTCGGTTTGCGGTACGGGCGCGCACGCGCCTGCCTAGGGGTTTTTCTAGGGACCTCGGGCTCACTCGCTTCGCTCAATCGCTTCGTCCGGAGCCTCGCCCTCGATGCGGACCGGATTTCCCTGGTCCGCGGGCCGCGCTCCATCACGGGGACGTCCAGAACCCCGCCGAGCCACCCCCATCCGTCGCCCCGTCGGTCGTAGCGCCGCGTGCGCGGTGCAGGAATGTCTGCCTGCTGCGCGTCGGCTACGCCTCCCGGCCTCGCCTTAGCCCCCGACTGACCCTGGGAGGATTAGCCTTGCCCAGGAAACCTCGGGTTCACGGCGGACGAGTTACTCTCTCGTCTCTCGCTACTCATGCCAGCATTCTCACTCCCATGCGCTCCACCGTCGGTCGCCCTCCGGCTTCTCCGCCCATGGGAAGCTCCCCTACCGATTCTGTAAATCAAAATCCCGCCGCTTCGGTGTCCAGCTTAGCCCCGTGTATTGTCGGCGCATGTCCACTCGACCAGTGAGCTGTTACGCACTCTTTGAATGCATGGCTGCTTCTAAGCCAACATCCTGGTTGTCTGGGCGGACGCACATCCTTTGCCACTCGGCTGGAACTTGGGGACCTTAGCGGGCGGTCCGGGCTGTTTCCCTCTCGAGCACACAGCTTAGCCCACATGCTCTGACTGCCGCGCTCTGGGCCGCCGGCATTCGGAGTTCGGTTGGATTCGGTAGGCGGCGAAGCCCCCTCGTCCATCCGGTGCTCTACCTCCGGCGGTGAACGCGCGACGCTAGCCCTAAAGCTATTTCGGGGAGAACGAGATATCTCCGGGTTTGATTGGCCTTTCACCCCTATCCGCAGGTCATCGCCGCCGTTTTCAACCGACGTGCGTTCGGCCCTCCACGGGGTCTTACCCCCGCTTCAGCCTGCCCACGGATAGCTCACCCGGCTTCGCGTCCGCGGCGCGGGACTCAAGTCGCCCTGTTAAGGCTCGCTTTCGCTCCGGCTCCCTTTCGGTTAACCTCGCCCCGCGCCAGCGACTCGCTGGCTCATTCTACAAAAGGCACGCCGTCACACCTAATAGGTGCTCCGACTGCTCGTGGGCGCACGGTTTCAGGTACTGTTTCACTCCCCTCCCGGGGTGCTTTTCACCTTTCCCTCACGGTACTGGTGCGCTATCGGTCACAGGGTAGTACTCAGGCTTGGATGGTGGTCCACCCAGGTTCGGACCGGGTTTCACGTGCCCGGCCCTACTCAGGGACCGCGTCGCGCCGTCCGGTCTGGGTTCGCGTACGGGGCTGTCACCCGCTGCGGCCGGCCCTCCCATGCCGTTCCGCTCCCCAGCCGGACCTGCGCCCGGGGGCGGCAGCCCCCGGATGCGCGGCCCTGCAACCCCGCCGGCGGAACCCCTGCCGGGTACGCCCGCTCGACGGTTTGGCCATCGGTCCCCTTTCGCTCGCCGCTACTCGGGGAGTCTCGAGATTGATTTCCTCTCCTCCGGGTACTTAGATGTTTCAGTTCCCCGGGTTGTCCTCCCCGGCCCTATGCGTTCAGGCCGGGGATATCCGTACCTCTACGGATGGGTTCGCCCATTCGGAGACCCCCGGGTCGAAGGATGTGTGCTCCTCGCCGGGGATTATCGCAGCTTGCCGCGTCCTTCATCGGCTCCCTGTGCCAAGGCATCCGCCGTGCGCCCGTGGTATCTTGCGGGACCGCTCCGGGCCCGCGGGATATCCACGTGTCGCTAAATTGAATTAATCGATATCATGAATAGCGCTCTCATGTCGCAATTCGGGTATCTCATACCGCGGCACAGCGTGTTCCACTGTGCTCGCGATCAGATGCTCCTCACTCATCAATGAGTGAATTCACTTGTTTGGATCGGATGAATGATTGCTATCATTCTCTGTTTAGATCGCAGAAAAGAATCGAGTCTGGAAGAGGATACTCTTCCATCTCTCTCCTATCGCTATGCGGCTCTCAAGGTACGCGGGTGCGACCCCGGGGACCGGGTGCTGCGGGGACGTATCCTGGCCAGACATCCACCGGACGGGCTCCTGCCCTCCATTCGAGTTAAGTTGATCTCTCTAAGAATCTATCTCCCTAGAAAGGAGGTGATCCAGCCGCACCTTCCGGTACGGCTACCTTGTTACGACTTCACCCCCCTCACCCTCCACACCTTCGGCGCCTCCCCCCT
>NZ_JBQKDI010000036.1:0-3322 GCF_052121915.1 Collinsella sp. LCP19S3_B11 | reverse complement strand
GTCTCGTGGGCTCGGAGATGTGTATAAGAGACAGAAGGGGTAGTCAAAAAAGCCCCGTCCCAAATTAGCTGCCCCAAGCGCACTTCCCCTGCACCAGCAATGGCAACATCGCAGGTTGAGCATAAGTCAGACACGGGCGCCAGAGCGAGCAAGCTGCTCCCTGCACCAGCAAGGGAAACGTCGCAGGTTGAGCATAAGTCAGCGAGCGCCGTCCAGAACGTACAAGTTGGCATGAAAAAGGCAAGGCATAGACCTTTTGGTCATGCCTTGCCTTTTGAATGACAAATTGTCGTTCTGGGCGGCGCGCAGCGTCAACTGGTTGCGCGGTTCGTAGAACCGCGCAACATAAGAGCGCCCCCTCCCGCGCACGGAACGGGAGGGGGCTAAAGGTAGGAGTCTACCGGTGGGTGACCCCACCGGACAGACGATGACCAAGTGATCCTCTACAGGATCGTCAAGGTTTCCGTGGGGCACCCGTTGGGTACTTAGATCAACACGCAGGCGACAGTCAGGATGATGGCGCAGACGACGGAGAGAACGACGATGAGCTTAAGGGCAAACTTGAGCCAGGTCGTCCACTCGATCTTGGCCAGGGCGAGACCGCCCATGATGGCACCGGAGGTCGGGGTGAACAGGTTCACGACACCGATGGCGGCGGAGAAGATCATGACCATGACCTCGGGCGAGAAGCCGAGCTTAACAGCCAGCGGTCCCATGATGGGCATGGAGACGGTAGCCATACCAGAGGTCGACGGGATCAGGAAGGACAGGCCGAAGTAGACCAGGAAGCTCATGGGAGCGAAGATCACGCCGGACAGACCAGCCAGGGCATTGGCGGCAGCGTCGAGGACGTAGACGTCGAGACCGGTGTTGGCCATGAGGACGGAGATGCCACGGGCGAGGGCGATGACGAGAACAACGGACATCATGTCGGCAGCGCCGGTGATGAAGGTGTTAACGATCTGCTTCTCGGACAGGCCACCGATGATACCGATCAGGATAGCCATGAGGAAGAACCAGGTGGAAGCCTCGTCGAAGTACCACTGGCCAATGGGCAGGCCGGTGATCAGGGCAGACCAGCCCTGGACGACGGTGTTACCGTCGGCATCGTAGACAGCGCCAGCGTCAAAGAAGTTGGCAACGCCCTCGTTGAGGTCGGCCAGCGGAATGAAGCCGACGATCATGACGACGAAGGTGAAGGCAAAGGCGATCAGAACACCCTTCTGACGACCGGTGAGCTTGACCTCCTTGTTAACCTCGGAAGCAGCCTTGCCGTGAGCCTCTTCGGCGTCCTTGAGCTCCTGCATCGAAAGGATGGTGGAACCCTTGTCAGCCTTGACCTTCTTGGCATAGCCCATGACGAAGAAGATGGAAATGGCCGTGGTAACAATCCACAGGACGGCACCGAGGCCGATGATGATGGACTGGTTGACCTCAATGCCAACGCCGGTCAGAGCGTCGACGGCAGCGCCGACGGCGAACGGGTTAACCGTGGAGCCCAGGCAGCCGCAGCCAGCGCCGAGCAGGACGGTAGCAGCGCCGACCATGGGGTCGAAGCCGGCAGCCATCATGGTAGCGGCGAGCAGGGCGTAGAAGGGAACGGTCTCCTCGCACATACCATAGGTGGTACCACCGAGGGAGAAGATGAGCATAAGGACAGGAACGAGCATGATCTCGTTGCCCTTAAGCTTCTGCACCAGAACGGCGATGCCGTTGTCCAGAGCGCCGGTCTCGGTCATCATACCGAGGAAGCCGCCCAAGATCATAACGAAGAGGCAGACGGGCAGAGCGTCAGCGAAGCCCAGAATCGGGGCGGTGCAGAAATCGCTCAGGCGGGCTGCAGTAACAGCGCCGCCGGACGTGCCGGAGACGATAACGGTAATCACTGCAACAATTGCCAGCAGAGCTAGAAGAATGGTGAACGATGAAGGCATACCGCGCTTTTTCTTAGCGGTCTCAGTCATAGTTCTCATCCCCCCTTCATAAATCATTTAACTTTCTCGCGCGAAGCGGATCTTCCGTGCCGTGCCCACCGCCCGACGCAAGATATTTACCAGACAAACCGCTCGGGGTGTGCAGCAATACACCCCGAGCGAAATGCTTAAAGGCTCTTACTTGAGCGTTGCGTACATGACAGCCTTGATGGTGTGCATGCGGTTCTCGGCCTCGTCGAAAACCTTGGAAGCAGGGCTCTCGAAGACCTCGTCGGTGACCTCCTGCTCGGTAATGCCGAACTGCTCGCACTTCTCGGCGCCAATCGTGGTGTTGGTGTCGTGGAAGCTGGGCAGGCAGTGCAGGAAGATGGCACCCGGGTTGGCCATAGCCATGACCTCGGAGGTGACACGATACGGGGTGAGCTGAGCGATGCGCTCGGCCCAGACCTCGTCAGGCTCGCCCATGGAGACCCACACGTCGGTGTAGATAACGTCGGCACCGGTGACGCCGTCCTTGACGTCGGTGGTCAGCTTGATGGTGCAGCCGTTGGCCTCGGCGATGGGCTTGCAGGCCTCGATGACATCGTCAGCGGGCATGCACTCCTCGGGGCCACAGGCCACGAAATTCATGCCGAGCTTGGAGCAGACAACCATGAGGGAGCGAGCAACGTTGTTCTTGCAGTCGCCCATGAAGACGAGGGTCTTGCCCTTGATGTCGTAGTTGAAGTTCTCCTGGACGGTCAGGATGTCGGCGAGCATCTGGGTGGGATGCCACTCAGTGGTCAGGCCGTTCCACACGGGCACGCCGGACTTAGCGGCGAGCTCCTCGACGTCGTCCTGGGCAAAACCACGGAACTCGATGCCGTCATACATGCGGCCGAGAACGCGGGCGGTGTCCTCGATGGACTCCTTCTTGCCCATCTGCGACGAACCCGGATCGAGGTAGGTGACGCCCATGCCCAGATCCATGCCGCCGACCTCGAAGGCGCAGCGGGTACGAGTGGAGGTCTTCTGGAAGAGCAGAACGATGTTCTTGCCCTCGAGATAGCGATGCGGAACGCCAGCGCGCTTCATGTCCTTGAAGTTCTTGGAGAGCTTGAGCAGGTACTCGATCTCCTCGGTGGTGAGGTCGAGGAGCTTGAGGAAGCTACGGCCGGAGAGGTTAACACCCATGGTTCGTTTCCTTTCGAAAAAATAAATTACGCAAGTATTAGTGTTGCCCGTTTGACGGGCGAAACCGGTGCGGTTGTAGGGGGACCGCACCGGAAACGGAAAGACTTAGAGGTCCTCGCGCCAGAAGGGCATGCTCATGCAGCGCGGGCCGCCACGGCCGCGGGAGAGCTCGGCGGAGGGCACGACGAGAAGGTCCAGGCCCTCCTTGTACAGCA
>NZ_JBQKDI010000035.1:0-3523 GCF_052121915.1 Collinsella sp. LCP19S3_B11 | reverse complement strand
CTCGTCGCCGGGACGGTGCAGGCAGACCTTCCTGAGCTTGCCGATCTCGGAAGGCACGTGCAGACCTTTCGTCATGGCCTCCTACCTTTCTTTCGGGCCCTTGTCAGGGCCGATTCGTTAGCGCCCCTCCGTGTGAGGCGTTATTGCTGACGACATATTTATATCCAAAATCAACCCATACTTCCACCTTGCCCCCGAACGGTTTTTTATAGGGGGTGAACGGCATACACATATACTTCACGCATGGCACACTTTGATTTAATAAAGTTTATTTACGTGCTTAAACGCGTTTTCAATCCAAAAATCAAATGGAACTAAACTTTGTTAAACCACCCTCAGATTGCATATTTCGTGCAACGATATGAATAGAATTCGCAATTCTTGCTGTCTCTCAACCATTTTCATTTTTATTCATAAAAAAGTTTGTCCTATTCATTTTTAGCAAACAGATTACCGTTTACCAGACGTTGGATACCGTTCACCGGAAACTTAGTATAAGGCCCGTCGAATACCCGATCGATCTTGCGTCCCCATTTGTAACAACTTGACTTTTCCGGCGGCAAAGACATGCAGACCCGCTCCCCAAAAGGGAGCGGGTCTGCATTCGGTACACCTAGGGCCAAGTAAGGTTTAGTCCTTCGAGGGCCTCAAGGGATTAGCGATCGAACTCGGCCAGAGCCTCGCCCAGAAGCCTCAGGCCCTCGCGAAGAACATTTTCGCTCGCGCAGTAGCCCAGGCGTGCGCCGCAGGGAAGCTCAAAACGGCTGCCGGGCACCAGCAGCACTCCCCTCTCGGACAACAGGCGCTTGCAGAACTCCTCGTCGTCCTCGGGAATATCAAGCTGGATAAACGAGGTAGACACGCCCTGCGGGGCCGTCCAGGAAACGCGATGTTGCGTATCGATCCAAGCCTGCGCGATATCGCGATTGCCAGACACGATCTTGCGGTTGCGCTCGAGAATCTTGTCCTTGTGCTCAAGCACATAGGTCGCCAGGGCATCGTTGAACACGCCGCCGCAGATCATGGTGTAATCGCGATAGGTACGGATGCGATTGGACACCTCTTCGTCGGCCACGACCCAACCCACGCGGGCTGCAGGCGTCGAATAGGTCTTAGACACCGAGTTGGTGACAATGGCCTTCTCATACACGTCGACCATCGACATAAAGGACTCGGTGTTCTCGAGCGGCAGATACACCTCGTCACACAGCACGTAGGCGCCCACCGAACGGGCGATCTCGGCAATCTGACCGAGCGTATCGGCATCAAGCACCGTACCGATGGGGTTCGATGCGTTATTGATGCAGATGAGTTTCGTGTTGGGGCGAACCAGGCGCTTGAGTTCCTCGATATCGGGCTTCCAGCCGAGCTCCTCGCGAAGCTCCCAATACTCGACCTCGGCGCCCAGTGTACGCGGGATCTCGTAGAGCGGCGCATAGGTAGGCCACTCGGCAATCACGTGGTCGCCGGGCTCGACAACGGCCATGATGGCGTTGAGGTTGGCACCCGTGCAGCCATTGGTCTGAAGAATGTGATCGGGATTGACCTCGCGACGATAGAGCTTGGCGACCTCGGCCTTAAAGTCGGGCGAGCCCTCGATCCAGCCGTAGTTCATCTTCTCGCGGTCCAGGCGCTCGTAGAAGGTAGCGCCGTCCTGCTCGTCGAGCGCGCGCAACTCGCCCATGGTAAGCGACGAGATCGTCGACTGGGCGATATCCCACGTAGCGCTCTTCTCCCAAACGTTGAGCCATTCCTCAACGCCGATTGTCTTGATATCCATGGCTAGGCTCCAATCGCTAGAACACGGGGATGATGCCGGCGAAGGTCATGGGAATGGAGATGATGCCCAAAAGGGCGATCACCACGGCACAGATAACCTGGCCGTTGCCCATGGACTGACCAGACTCGGTGAGTGCCTTGCGATAGAACAGGAAACCGGGAATGTAGCCCAGACAGGCAAGCAGCAAGAAACCCCAGCCGGTAAAGAGCACGCCGACGACCTGGAACACCAGGGCGAGGATACCGATAAGAGCCTGGCCCGACTCGCCGCGCTCGCGAGAGAGCTTGACCTGATAGGCAGCAGCGTAGGCCCAGGTGACAACGATGGTCACGGTGCACATGGAGATCGCGAAGGTATAAGCGTCGGCAGCGAACGTGGCGATGATGATGAACGCCTCCGTCAGGGCACCGACGATAATCAAGGCCATCTGCGGCGCGCCCTTGGCGTTGACCTCGCCCCAGGACTTGGGAAGCAGACCGTGGTCGGCCATCATCGAGGAGACCTCGGCAGGAAGCATGGTAAAGGAGAGCCAGGAGCCGCACACCGAGATGATGATGGCCCAGGAGATGAAGGCGCCGCCCCAGCCGGGAGCAAGCTGCTCGAACACGGAAATGGTGGCAGGCTTGGGAGCCGCAACCAGATCGGCATAGTCAACAACGCCGTACGGAATGACGGAAGCGCCGATGTAGAGGGTGAGCAGCACGATCAAGCCGATGATAGTGGCGGAGCCGACTTCACTCTTGCGCTTAGCGCGACCGGACATGACCGAAGCGCCCTCGACGCCGATGAAGACCCACATCATGATCAGAATGCACTGCGTGACCTGGTTGGCAACGCTTCCGAGTTCAACGCAGTTGGCGGCGATGATCGTGGCATTGCGCGCGGCGGTGCCCCAGAAGTCGGCGGTAAACACACCGGCATTAAAGGCGAAGCAGGAAAACACGATGAACAGCAGGATGGAGGCAATCTTAATGACCATGACGATCGCGTTGAAGGCCGCAGCGCTCTCGACGCCGCGAATGACCAAGAACGTAATACCCCACAGGACCAGCGACACGACAACGACGCCGACGACAGCGGGGTTTCCGGTCACGGGATCCGAGAACACGCCCGGCATGATCGTGCCCAGGCAATAATCGGAACCCAGGACCTGGGCGATCATGGTGCCAAAGCCGACATTGCCGAGCCAGGCGGAAAGCCAATAGCCCCAGCCGGAGATAAATCCGTGGAAAGGACCGAAGCCCTCCTCCGCGTACGCGCAGGCGCCGTCAAGATCGGGGCGCTTGGAACCCACGTTGGCGAGCGAGAGCGCCAGCATCAAAAAGCCCAGGCCGCAAACGACCCAAGCGATGAGCGCAGCACCAGGAGAGGCGACGTTAGCGAGCTGACCGGTAAGGGCGAAGACGCCCGTGCCGATGCAGGAGGAAACGACCATGCCGACAAGGCCGAAAAAGCCGACACCGTTGGGGTTATCGACACGACTGTCTTTAGACATAATGGCCACCTTATCTGTTGTTGAATTAGCTTCATTAAACAAGAATGGGGCGGTGCGAAAGATCCGCACCGCCCCAATGGGAGACATCTAATGGCAGCTAGATGTTTGTTTTAAGACCTGTACGGGTCTTTGAAAACCTTAGAGGTCCTCGCGCCAGAAGGGCATGCTCATGCAGCGCGGGCCGCCACGGCCGCGGGAGAGCTCGGCGGAGGGCACGACGAGAAGGTCCAGGCCCTCCTTGTACAGCA
>NZ_JBQKDI010000034.1:0-3532 GCF_052121915.1 Collinsella sp. LCP19S3_B11 | reverse complement strand
CCGCCTCTCTACGGTCCAGACTACCCGCCGCCGGGTTTCTGCCAAAACGCGCGGCCTCCAACCCTGTCAACACAAAAAACGGCGCATGAACTGGGGTTTTGTTCCCTCGTCCATGCGCCTCGCGGCCGTTCTATGCTGTTTTCCCTGCTCGCTATCCCGTTTGTTGACCGGCCCCCTTCAACGCTTGGAAAAACGCCAAATGCTGATAGGCCAAATCTTTAAGGAGCTTCGCCCGTCCAAGCATCTCGATAGCCTCGTCAACGCGGCCCGTGTCGTTCAGGACCCTCGCGGACCTAGCCGCCTCTGCCCCGTACCTGCACGCACACGCCCGGTACCCGCTATCGACCAGCTTTCGCAACCTTTCGGCCGTTTCATCGTCCGGTACCGTCCCTAGGCGCATTTTGGCCCGCCCCTTGTTCCCGTCCGTCCTCAACGTCGACCGGTAGAGCCTCCGGGCCGTGCTCTCGCTCATGCACAGAAAGCCGCCAAGGTTCCCAAACGTCGGGGCCGTCCCGTCCGGTAGGTTGACGCCCGCCGCCCTGTAAAGGTCGATAACGGCTTTGGCGACGGTAAACCCGTCCTCATGCCCCACGGCCCTCAAGACGGCGCTCACTTGGAACCCTCCCACGCTATCGACTTGAGATAGGCGGTTAGGTAAATCGTGTTCCTGCGAATGGTTCGCTTCCACTCCGGACGCTCGGTACGTGCATACCTCGCCAACGCCACCAAGCTCACGACGTTGTACTCGTCGATGAACGCCTCTATCTCGTCGATAATCCGGTCTGTTTCGTCCGCCTCGTCCAGCGCCACGGCACTCCACGACGCGCCGCCAAGCGCGTCAACGTCGGCCGCGTCATAACGGTGTTTGTCATGATCGTCGAGGTGAATCAGATAGCGGGCGTAACCCTTTATCGAACGCACGAGCTCGGGGGGCATCGTGACCCCCGCCCTATCGAAAGCCTCTTTCGCCGTTTTCGCCTGTACCGGGCTCTCGAACATAGCCAAAACGTGATAGTGGGGCTTTTTGGGCTTCCCGTCGGCCGTGACGTCCGAATCGTGCAACGGGCTCACAAGCATTTCTATATGAGCTTCCGCCAAGGCGTCGCGCCATCCGTCCGGGGCGCTCTCGGGGTAGACGATGCACGCCCACCCGCGCGAACGCTGTGCGCGTTTCGCGTCGGCCCTCCGTTGGGCCTCTTTCCGCTTCTCGGGGTCTTTGATGGGCATAAGTAGAGCCACCTGCTTTCTACGTCGGGCGGCTCGTAAAGATGGTACTATGTCCCTATACAAAAGGGTTCGAGCCGCAACCTCGAATCTGAAAAGGGTCCTGTTGGCGCAGGGCCTTTTTCTTTATCGAGATTATATCAAACGGGTATGGAACTCGGTATCCAGACCGGGCTATATGGCCACGCCGTCGAACCTCGAACGCCTCTGCTCGATATACGGCCGGACCTCCGGGAGCGTTTCCGCCAACATGCGACTGAAAGCGGCCTGATAGCTGTTGTTCACCTTGAACCGCCCGCCGTCCCGAGGTGTCCACTCCAGCGCCCGGACCTCCTCGACCAAACGCGAAACGCTCACGCGCCTCTGGGCCCCGGCCTCCTCCATGGCACGGCGCTCGATATACGCCCACGCCTCCGGGTTGTTCTCCGCCCATGCACGAGCCTCGATCATCAAGGCCCGGACCTCTCTCGCGTCCCTCATCACTCTCAAACCTCCAAAAGCCGCTCATTTTTCGTCGCTCCTTTCTCTTTTCAATTTCAGACCCCTCCATACCCTGCCGGACCCTTTTTTATGGGTATAGCTGGGGTTTTGTATCCACATGGTAGGGTATGGGGTATGGAACTCCCCTAGAGGGAGGGTCGTAGTCCGCCTCCCTCTTTGGGAAACCTGAATATCTCGCCCCGAATCATCGGCACCGGCCCGCGCGTCCCGCGCGTCCGGGTGAGTGCCGTCACCCGCTCCAAACGTTTCGCAAAAGCAGGGAAAGGCAAGGGCGCATATCGGCGTCCCTTTCCCTCACGTTCTCCCCGCCGTCACCGGTCCCCAAATCTGACGTTTCAATAGGGGCGATGATAGGGGGCAAAGCCCCCTATAACCCCGTGTCTACGCCCACGGCGCGGCCATATAGCCCGCGTACGCCGTCTCGATTGAAGATACCGAATCGGCCACGATTCCACCCCATGCGCGGTCGTATGCCGTCGTTACGGCCATGCCGTGGCAATAATCGGCGAAAGCGTCCAACTCGCCCTCTACGTCCTCGATGAAAGCGGGCGCGTTGTCCTCGACGTCGAGGCCGTTGCGCTTTGCGGCCGTGATAACCGCTCGAACCGCTGTGTTGCTCTCGCCCTTGTATGTCGCGACCATCGCCGCGTACTCGTCCGGGGTCATGAGGCACCCGCCAAGGACCTCGAAAAGCCCGTCCGGTACATCGGCAGGGTCGATAGTGAAAGCCGCCTCACGGGCCTCTGAAACAGCCTCGCGGGCCTTTTCGAAAGCGTCGCTCATGGCCTTTTCTGCTCGGTCCTTGTCGGCTTTGATTGTCTCCATGCGGTTCGCTAGGCCCGTGCGTCCCGTGATTCCCTCGTTGAAAGCATTTTGAGCGCCGTGCTCGTCCCTCTCGGCTTTCACGTAGGCCGCTTTAGCCTCCGCCGCCGCCTTGCTCATATCGCCGAGGGCATCGACGGCCGCCTGCTTATAGCGTTCAATCTTGTTCATTTCCGTTTACCTCTCTTTTCCCTGATAGACGCGCCGTTCCCACGCTGGGCCAAACGGCCCCTCCATATCGAACAGCCCCGGTTTCTCTTTGCGCTCCGGTGGTATCCAGTCGACAATCTTTCGCCCGTCCGATAGCTTTCGATCGGCACCGCCCCAGTAGATATCGGAGGCTGCGGGCATCGACGGCGTGCGCCTCACCCTCGACCCGTCGGCAAGCACGAACGTCCCTAGGTCCTCGCCCCACAAACGGGCCTCAAGGCGGCTCAGGCGGCTTTCGACGGCGCTCATAGGCCCTCGGCCTCCTCTAGTGCCTCAAGGCGGCTCAGGACGTCCCTACGCTCGCTCAGTCGCAGGTAGCAGTTGATAGCCGCGTTGGCCGCGTTCAAACGGACTTGTGGGCTCGCGTCCTCGTCCGCCATCACGTCCGCTATCGTGTCCACCGCACTCGAAAGCGTCGAAACTGCCCGGTCTACCGCGCCCCGTACCATCTCGTCGACGGCCTCGCGCATCATTTCGGCCACGTTGTCCGCCTTTAGCCACCGGCGAAACGTGCTCTCACTCACGCCGCACGCCTCCGCCGCCTCGGCCACCGTTCTCGCGCTCAGTCGCGCCGCCACGGCCCTCGCCGCGTTCTCGTCGCTGACTGCCCTCGTTTTGTCGGTCATTTGGAATCACCTCGCTATCTCTCTACGGTCCAGACTAACCGCCTCTCTACGGTCCAGACTACCCGCCGCCGGGTTTCTGCCAAAACGCGCGGCCTCCAACCCTGTCAACACAAAAAACGGCGCATGAACTGGGGTTTTGTTCCCTCGTC
>NZ_JBQKDI010000033.1:0-3987 GCF_052121915.1 Collinsella sp. LCP19S3_B11 | reverse complement strand
ATGTCGACCGGCCTGACCGACCTGGGCTACAAGACCGTGCTCTACGGCGAGGACGGCGCCATGCTCTACGGCCTGCAGGAGGTGGAGGGCCTCGGCGAGAGGTTCTTCGACACGGTGACCGGCGAGGTTGCGACAAATTGTTGGGTTAGTATAAGCGACTCGCATCGTGGCTATTTTAACGAAAACGGAGTTCCGCTCTTTATAATTAAAGAGGTTGAAGGAGATTCGGTTCTTGTTGATGATGATGATAATCCTTTGCATGGCCTAATCGTTCGGGACGGCTTGTCTCTTTTTGCTGACCCTGTTACTGGCGTTGTCCATACGGGTTGGTTTGAAGTTGCAGGTTTTGGTAGATATTATGCCACCTCGGATTATTTTCTTATTTCAGGCGAGGCTCGACTAAATGGTTCTCCGTTTGGATATAGCGACTTCGCTTGGTATTATTTCGATGCTAATTCGCATGCCCTCGTCACTGGGTGGAAGTATCTTTCTGACGGCAACAAATGGGTTTATTACAATGACTTAACTGGTTGCATGTTATATGGGCAGCAGCGATTGCATTCAGATGCTAACGATACTGAGTATCATTGGTATTTATTAGATAGTTTCACAGGTGCTGCAAGTCATGGTTTTCAATGGATTAGAAATCAGCATAAGGTCGTCTATTATGATCCCGTCATGTCTTGGATGATTTATGGCTGGAATAGAGTTAATTCAGTTAACTATCTCTTCAATAACATTGATGGTCACCTGCAGATGCTAGACACAGGGGACTCGAGGAAGAATTACTATATTAACTGGGCCCTCTCAATCGCCCTTGATGACTCGCATGGTTATGACCAGGTCTATCGCTGGGGAGAACGAGGGGATTATGACTGCTCCTCTCTCGTCGTTAGCTCACTGAAGGTGGCTGGACTGAATACCGGTGGAGCAACTTATACTGGTAATATGAAATCTCAGCTCACTGCAAATGGTTTCATTTGGATTACTGATTTTTCGGATCTTCGTGCCGGCGATATCCTGCTGAACGAGGCATTTCACACTGCTATTTATCTTGGAAATGGCATTCTCGTGCATGCATCTGGCAATGAGTTTGATGACGCTATTGGTGGTATGCCTGGTGATCAAACTGGTGAGGAGATTTATATCAGAACGTATTATTGGCGTCCTTGGAACGGTATTTTGCGTTTGGTTTAGCGTTTTCCAGGAATTAGTTTGCCTTTAAGCCTGTGGCGCCGTGTGACGCCACAGGCTTCTTATAAAACTTTAGTCTGCTGGGTGCGCAGCGGCCGGCCTTAAACCACTCACTATGCGGGCGGAGGCAAGCGGCTTTTCAGAGCCCTCTCCGACTAATATTGACGATTGTTCAGGCCGTTGAGAATTCAAGTCGAAAGGGCGGCCGCTATTGCCCAAAAGGCCCATCGCCGTTCCCGCATGAAGTTGATGTGTAGGTACCGCACCGTGTTCAGGCCGTAGTTTAGGCGCAAGTTGATTTTCAACCAAATTAGGAACGATATAGGGGGTATCTTCAGGAAGCAATGCGAGTGTAAGGGGTCGTGAGAATTAAGGGACACCTGATGTCCAGCTATGCGCTTATGATTCTGGCTGAGTTCCGTATAAGCGCAGCATCACGGGTGTCATGGGCTGCCTGAAGTGGGAAAGGCTTGCTGATAGTATTTGACGGGCATGTTGGCCTTAAGAACAAATACGAGGACCCCTTCAAGGAGGGGGAATGAGGCTGCTGGTTTGGCCAGCGCGTCACAGGTCAAGATACGCTAGACCTAGAAGAAGTCCGAGCCCGCACCTTTAATCGCGGGCTCGGGGTCTGTGGGTTATACCCTAAGAGCAAGCTCCCTTTTAGGGATGGCTCTGATTCGACATCACAAAATCAGTCGTCGTCCCAAGTCCTTTGTGCAACTATAAATCTCGGGCGATGCTTAACTTCCAGATAAATTTTCCCGATGTACTCTCCGATAATACCTAAAGCAATCAGCTGTACTCCACCAAAGAAGCAAATGGTGCAAATGATTGACGCCCATCCAGTAACGGCATGCTGAACAGCAACGTTGATCAGTGCCCAGATGATTCCAATGAAGCCTAACAAGCTAAATAGAAGTCCAGCTCCTGTTATGAAATGGATGGGTTTTTCGGACAGACTTGTTATGCCATCAAATGCAAGATGAAGCATTTTGGTCAACGGGTAGTGGCTCTCTCCGGCAATTCGTTCCTCTCTTTTGTATTCAACTGTAGTCGATGGGTACCCCACGAGTGGAACCATTCCTCTTAGAAATAGATTGACTTCGTGAAATTCCTGAAGGCCCGCTAGGGCCTTAGAGCCCATAAGCCGATAGTCCGCATGGTTGTACACTACATTTGCGCCGAGTGCGTTGAGTAGCTTGTAGAAACTCTCCGCTGAAAATCGTTTGAAAAACGTATCAGTATCTCTCGAGTTGCGAACGCCATATACGACCTCGTAACCCTCTTTGTAACAATGAATCATATCTGTGATTTTGGAGATGTCATCTTGCCCATCGCAGTCAATGGAGATCGTGGCGTCGCACTTATGCTGCGCTTCCATTAGACCTGCTAGAAGCGCATTTTGATGACCTCTGTTTCGGCTTAGGGATATTCCTTCAATAATCGGACTTTTCTCACTAAGCTTACAAATAATCTCCCAGGTAGCGTCTTTAGATCCATCGTTTACAAATAGCACCTTTGAAAGAGGCGCTATATCTCTTTCGTTGATGAGCGTTTGAATGATGCTTTCAAATTGCGGTGCAGTTTTTGGTAAAACCTGTTCCTCGTTATAACAAGGAATCACAAGCCATATGACTGGGTTTTGTTCCATTTAAGCCCTCACATTTCGATAAAATAATATAGTAGATTATAAACAGATAATAGCAGCTGATTTCGAATGTGTATCGATGCTCGATGTAATGCATCTCTGCCAGCGTTTTTTACTCGAGGGGAATGTGTTGATTATTAAAAAATATTACTTGCAAGTTTTCGTTCTCACCTTTCTTTGCTGCACTTTTCCTTTGCGTGCGGCCTCTGCTGGTCCGGTGGCGCAAGTTCCACTTGCTCAAGGAATTGATGTTAGCAGCTGGCAGGGATCAATTGATTGGGTGCGTGTTAAGTCCTCGGGCGTGCAGTTTGCTTACCTAAGAATCGGCCCTGTTTATGGTTGTCCCGATTCTTATTTTGAGCGCAATGCGAGCGAGTGTGAAAGGCTCGGAATTCCTTACGGTATTTATTACTACTCTTATGCAGGCTCAAATTCTGACGCTCGTCGTGAAGCTGATAATGTTTTAAATTGGTTGGGCGGTCATCGCCCGCAGCTTCCAATTTATATCGATGTCGAAGATAGCAAAATTCTTCAAGATACTGGGTTTAATTGCAGCCGGATTGCATCAAATATATGCAGTTTTGCGTCAAGGATTGAATCAGCTGGGTTTGAATCTGGAGTATATGCAAACCTATACTGGTTTAATACTTATTTGACTGACTCTTCACTTTCTAATCTCAAACACTGGGTTGCGCAATATGGCCCGGATACTTGCTCGTATAAGAACGACTACGTCCTTTGGCAATATACGTCTTCCGGCATGATTTCGGGTATTTCGGGGAACGTGGATTGTGATTATGCTTATGATTATCCAGATGCAAACATGTATCGCCTTGCAGAAGAGAACGGCAAAACTGTCTGTTATGACTTCAATGGAGTGAAGGTAATCGGTGAACTTCGCTGGAAAGGTCATTGGTACTATTTCGACCCAAATAACGGCGGCGCAATGTCGATTGGATTTGCTACGTTGCCGAGTGGGAAGACCGTCCTCTACGGCGGCGACGGCGCCATGCTCTACGGGGAGCAGAGGGTCGAGGGCCGCTGGTACAACTTCGACCGCGCCACCGGCGCCATGTCGACCGGCCTGACCGACCTGGGCTACAAGACCGTGCTCTACGGCGAGGACGGCGCCATGCTCTACG
>NZ_JBQKDI010000032.1:0-4233 GCF_052121915.1 Collinsella sp. LCP19S3_B11 | reverse complement strand
GTCTAAAAATATACGTTAAATTTTTTTATAGGGGGGTGATTGCTATTGAAAATGGCAGATTTGAAAAAACAGTTGATGAGTCAAATTGACGAAAACGATCAACTAGAAGTTGAAAAAGTCGAGAGATACCTTGATTTAGTAAAGCTTTATAAAAAAATGAATTCGTCTATTTCTAAGTATGGAACGATTGTAGAGTTTGAAAACGGAGCGCAGAAATACTTAAAAATCAATCCAGCAATCGCCGAAAAAGTTAAAATTTCACGTGCATTGATTGCTTTGGGAAAAGACCTTAATTTAGATGAATCAACAAAAATAGTGACTAGCGTTGACGATGATAATTATAGCGAGAGTGACTTAGTATGATTAAGCAAAAACATGTCGATTACTATATACAACAATATAAAAAAGGTGAAATAAAACTTAATAAAGAAAGAATTGAACTAATAGAGTATCTAGAAAGAGATATACTTTCAAGAGATGATATATATTTTAATGACAAAATGATAGACGATTGCATCAATTATGGTGAAAAATGGTTTTTTGAATTACAGCCATTTCAAAAATTTTTGATTGCTTTCGTCTTTTTGTATTTTAAAAAGAATAACAGAAATTTTTATCGTAAATTTCTATGGATGTTCGGCCGTGGTGGCGGTAAAAATGGTCTTCTTTCTGTCGTTCTTAATTTTTTACAAACTGAATTACATGGAATTCTAGATTACAATATTTCGATTGTTGCGAATTCAGAAGATCAAGCAAAAACTTCTTTCGAAGAAATTTACAATACAATCAAACGAAATAAAACACTTCAAAAAGCTTTCGAGTATGGGAAAACAGTTATAACCTCTAAAAAAACTGGTAGCTATATAAGATTTAGAACGTCGAATGGCGATACTAAAGATGGTTTAAGAGATGGAGCGGTGGCTTTCGACGAAATTCACCAATACCCTTCGAACAAAGATGTAAAAGTGCATATTTCTGGATTAGGAAAAAAGCCGAATCCTAGAGAATTTTATGTAGGAACAGATGGATATGTTCGAGAGGGATTTTTAGATTCTCTTAAAGAAAAAGCCAAAAGAGTGTTAAACGGTTCTAGTCGACCTAATGCTATTTTCCCTTTTATTTGCAAATTAGATTCAGAAGACCAAGTGACAGAATCAGAAAACTGGGAATTAGCAAATCCGATGTTTCATCAACCTTTATCAGAGTATGCCGAGAGCCTTTTAGAAACTATTTTTGAAGAATATGAAGACTTAGAGGACGATCCGTCAAATAGAGAAGAGTTTATGACTAAAAGAATGAATTTACCAGTTACAGATTTAGAAAGATCAGTGGCTAGTTACGAAGAAATAATGAACACCAATCGTCCTTTACCAAATTTAGAAGGTAGACAAGCAATTGGATGTTTGGACTTTGCTAGCTTGCGAGATTTTGCCGCATGTGGTCTTTTATTTAAAGATAAGGATGACTATGTTTTTAAAACACATTCATTTGTTAGAAAGCAATTTGCAGACATATATTACGGATACTCTAGGAAAGCATCAGAACAAACAAAAGAGCGATTCGCACCGATAAAAGAATGGGAAAACAGAGGATTATTATCTGTAGTTGATGGAGCTACAATTGAGCCACAAACAGTGGTCGATTGGTTTGTTGAACAACGATATAAATACGGAGTTACAAAAATTGTTGCCGATAATTTCAGAATGGATGTATTGAGACCGTTACTAATAGCTGCGGGATTTGAAGTGGTTGTGATAAAAAATCCTAGAGCGGTCGATAGTTTGCTTGCACCAAGAATAGAAACGGCGTTTGCTAATAGACACATCATTTTTGGAGAAAATCCGTTAATGCGGTGGTACACGAATAATGTATTAGTAAAGACCAACAATGATGGAAATAAGACGTACTTAAAAAAAGAAGAAGTTAGAAGGAAAACAGATGGATTTAAAGCATTTGTATGCGGTATGTATTTAGCAGATGAACTCACAGATTATAATTTTGAAGATGCATTCGATATATTAGAAGAATTAGACTTTTAAGGAGTGATAGTTATGTATAAACCACAATACCTAAATATTGTTAGGGCAACGAAATCAGCTTATGGAAACAATATTGCATATTTCAAAAAGACATTCGTTACTCATAACGGCTATAAATGGGATGTGCCAGCAAAAAAAGAAAATAAATCGGGTCGTCATTTTTTAGGGAAAATAAAATAGAGGTGGAGAATTGAATGGAAAATCAAGTAATTGAAATAAACGTCAAGAAAAGGCTACGTTATTACTTATTAGAGGCAAGTGTATATTTCAAAATTTATGTTTTAAGAAAAGAGGACACGAAAGTCATTCAATCAGCAGAAGAAAAAATCGAACGTAATTTTGATAAATATTTTAAGTATAGTTTTTCAAATATTTAAGTTTTACCATTTTTTGGAAAGGGGGTGAATGAGTGAGTTTATTTGACTTATTAAAAGGTACGTCAGCTAAAAACAAAGCTATTCAAGAAATGTTGGATTTTGAGTTTATAAACGACGTATCTACTAGAGCATACTTAAAGCGCTGGGCTTTAGATTCTGTTTTAAATTTTGTCGCTAGGACCATGTCAACAACGCAAGTACAAATAAGAGGTGCCACGAAAGAAGAATGGGACTATCTACTAAACGTACGCCCAAATAAAGACATGTCAGCGAATGATTTTTGGCAAAAATTCTTTTATACACTTTTAAAAAATAACGAAGTGTTAGTAGTTGTTTCCGATGATAATCAGTTATTGATTGCAGATGATTTTTATAGAAATGAATATGCACTATACGAAGATACGTTTTCGGAAGTAACTATAAAAAACTACATCTATCAGAGAAACTTTAAAATGTCTGAGGTTATTTACCTTCAATATAACAATGAAAAATTAGATAAGTTCACCGATGGTCTATTCAATGATTATGGTGAGCTTTTTGGCCGTATCTTAGAAGTTTCTATGCGAAATAACCAAATTCGAGCAGGTGTATCTATTGATCAAACAGGTAGTTATGGAGATAAAAAGGACGTAAATGGAAGAACCGATCAAGAAAAAATACAAGCATTCGTTAATAAGATATACAAATCTTTTAGAAATAACTCAGTAGCAATAGTTCCACAACTGAAAGGTTTTAAATACGAAGAGTACACAAATAAAACGGGCTCGTCTAATCAATCTTTGGAAGAATTGGACCAAATGAAAAAGTCATTAATCAATGATGTTTGTCGTGCCATTGGTGTTCCTTCTGCATTAGTACATGGAGAAATGGCCGATCTAGAATTTAATCTAAAAGCCTATCAAAAACTTTGTATTACTCAATTGAAGGACAAACTACAATCAGAACTTAATAATAAAGTTTTGGAAAAATATGAGTACCAACAAGGTGTACGAGTGGTAATCATGAATGTTCTTAAACGTGATCCGTATGAACAAGCTGTACAAATTGATAAATTAATTGCTTCTGGAGTATTCACGCCTAACCAAGTGTTAATTGATTTTGAGTATGAAGAATCAGAGGAAGCATTTATGAACGAGCATCATATTACTAAAAACTATGAAAAATTGAAAGGGGGTGAAGATGAAGATGACAGTGAAAATCAAAGTTAATGGGCCAATCATTTCTAATGATGATAAATGGTTCTATGAGTTGTTTGACATGGAAGCAACATCCCCGAACGATGTTTTAGATTTGTTACCTGCAAATAATGAAGATGTTGAAGTGACTATCAATTCATATGGTGGACTTGTGGATATGGGAAATGAAATATACACAGCTCTGCGTTCTTATGAGGGTCATGTGAAAGTAAACATTGTAATGGCTGGAAGTGCTGCAAGTATAATTGCGATGGCTGGTAACACAGTTGCCATTAGCCCAGTTGGTCAAATTATGATTCACAATGTCTCGATGGGGGTTGGCGGTGATTATCACACAATGGACAAAGCAAGTGAAATTTTACAGAAAGCCAATAATTCTTTAGCTAATGCATATGCTTCAAAAACAGGTAAAGCCAAAGAAGAAATTTTAGCGTTAATGGATAAAGAAACATGGCTAACCGCAGAAGAAGCTGTTGAAAATGGTTTTGTGGATGAAATCATGTTCGAAAATACCGAACGCCCATTATTGGTTGCTGATGGTGGAAGTGGTCTTATTTCAAAAGACATTATCAATGAAGTGAAAAAACTAAAAAATCAGCAGAACGAACCAGTAGTAATGGT
>NZ_JBQKDI010000031.1:0-4928 GCF_052121915.1 Collinsella sp. LCP19S3_B11 | reverse complement strand
ATTTCCTGACAAAGGTTGGTGAAAGTACACCAGCGCGGTTGGCGCCAAAAGGCCAGTGTGATTGGTGAGGTTATGCCAGTTGATTTGGTTATTTATACGTTAGCGCTAACAATAGACAAGCTCAAGGCGGCGGAGCCGTGGCTCTTCGGCGTGGGGGCTGCCGCTCCCGCGCAGGCGGGGGCGACTGGGCTGTCGAACGCGGGCGCGGCCACCGACGCGGGCGCGCAGATGAGGCGCTGGCGAAAGATCGCCGGCATCGAGGGGGACGAGGAGTAGGCCATGGCCAACAGCATCGCGTACACGAGGAACTAAACGACCATCTTGGACGAGGTGTACCAGCGCGCGGCCGTCTCGGCATGCCTGAACAGCCCGCGCCGAATGGCGCGTGCCGGCCGCAACGCCAAGGAGATCATAATCCCGAAGATTGAGGTCTCCGGTCTGGGCGACTACACCCGCAACGTGGGCTACAAGACGGGATCCATCACCTACGAGTTCGAGACCAAGACGTTTAACTACGACCGCGGCATCAAGCTGCTCGCCGACGTCATGGACGTGGAGGAGGCAGGCGTGCTCGACTGCTTCGTGGCAGCGGGCTCCGAGCTCCAACGTACGCAGGTGGCACCGGAGGCGGACGCCTTCACCTTCTCCGAGATCGCAGGTCACGATGGCGTGGTGCCCGTCGAGGAGGACTTCTCCTCTGCCGAGGCCGAAGACGTGCTGGCGTCCCTGCGCGTCACAACCAACGCGATGGATGAGGCGGAGGTCACGACTGCAAGCCGCATCCTCTTCATCACGCCAACGCTCAAGGGCGTGCTGGACGACTTCTCGCTCGCGAACCCGACACGCTCCAACCGCGTGCTCGAGCGCTTCAGCCGCGTCGTGGAGGTGCCGCAGACGCGCTTCTACTCCGCGATCACGCTGAACTCCGGCGACGCCGACCAGTTCGGGTATTCCAAGGCCGCCGGCGCCGCGGACATCAACTACATGGTGGTGGAGAGGTCCGCAGTCATCAAGTTCGACAAGCACGTGGCGAGCCGCGTGTTCTCCCCGGACGGGCTGGAGAACCTGGACAGCTACATGATGAAGTACCGCAAGTACGGCATCGTGGAGCTTCTGGACAACAAGCTGGCGGGCGTGCACGTCTCCTGCGCGCCCGCGGCGTAGTGGCTGCGAGCACGGGCGCGGCCGGCTCGGGACTCGCACCCGTCTCCTACGAATTCTACCTGGACGTCTACGGCGGGATGCTCTTCGCCGAGGCGTTCGCGGAGGCGCTGCCGGCGGCGGTGAGGTGCGTGAGCGCGCTCACGGGGACGCGCGACGTGAACGAGAGTTGGGGCGAGTCCGTCTCCGACGCATGGCGGCGCGCCGTCTGCGCGGCGGCCGACGTCTTCGCCGAGTACGGCGAGGGGCGCGTGGGCGGCTTCTCGATAGGGAGCTTCTCCGTGACCAACTACCGCGACGAAGGCACGACGGGCGCCGAGGTGGCGCGAGGGGCCGCGCTCGCGGAGCTGGCGGGGACGGGCCTCGCCTTCTCAGGGATGCGCCGATGAGGTACCTGAGGCCGATTCCGAGGCGGCTCCTGCCCGACGACATGCTGGTGTTCCTGCCGGACGGGGCCGGTGGGCGCGGCGAGAGCCGCCTGGTGCGCCACGTGCGCTTCGAGAGGGAGGAGTCCGCCGCGGCGGACGCGCACCGCTCGGCCGACGCTGGGCACGGGACGGTGTTCGTGGACGCGGTGAACAGCGAGGGCGCTCTCGAGGTGCCGGCCGGGTCGCGCGTGCTGATCGGCGCGGGGCCGTCGATGCTTGTTCGCTCTTGTCGCCGGTGCTGCGTGGTGCGCGGCCAGGTGCACCACTGGGAGCTGGAGGTGGGCTGATGTCCCGTTTAGACGCGCTCGGCGCATACGTGCCGACCGACTGGGACGCCGGGGGCGGTGGGGTTGTCGGCGCGGTGGCCACGCTGCTCCGTGCGCTGGGCTACGGCAACGTGTTCTGCTCGCCACCTCCCGCCCGGGTCTGCTGCGAACCGATCGTGTTGGCGCAGGGCTCCTTCGAGCGCGAGGCGCGGCTCGCGGATGGTACGGAGCGCGGGCAGATACCCGTGAACGTGCTCGTCTGCTGCGAGGGCGCGCGTGACGCCGAGGCGACCTGTCGCGCGGTGGAGAGCGACCTGAGGCGCGACTCCTGGACGGCTGCCGGCGACGGGTGGCGTTGCAGGGTGGCTGCCGCGGACTCCGGTGGCTCAGCGCCACGGGGCCGCGACGGCTCCGGGCGATGGCTCTGGGGGTTCACTCTGACACTGACGGTGGTGATCGACTATGGCGGACAGGGTTAGGGCCGGTCGCGGCGTCGACGACCGCGACGTGGTGCGCAAGAGCAACCCGCTCCAGCAGGCGGCGCAGAGCGCACGCGAGCAGCGGGCGGGCTCCGCCGAGACCGACCGCATGGGGCGCGAGCGGCAACGGCGCGCGACGGCCTACGGGCGGGCGCGGGAGCGGCTGTGAGCTCCATCACCTACAACGGTCACGACCTCTCCGAGTACGTGACGGCCGAGCTGGTGGAGCCGGCGGGGCACGCGCTTACGCCGCGGGCGCTTGTGGTGCCAGGGCGACCGGGCGCGGTTCTGCTGGGGTGCGAGCTGCCGCCGCGTATCCTGCGCGTGCGGCTGTTCCTGGACGCGGGCACCTCCCTTACCGCCGAGGAGCGCTCCGAAATCCGGCACGAGCTATACGCGCGGCTCGTGGCGTCCGGGGGAGGCGAGCTCGAGTTGCCTAGCGAGCACGGGCTCGCGTGGCGCGACGCGGTGGTGACGGATGCCTCCGACTGGGACTCGCTCTTCGAAGACGGGAGCTGCGAGGTGGCGTTCACCTGCTTCGACCCTGTTGCCTACGGGGAGGAGAGGGCGAGCACGTCGAGCATCCTCACGGTCAGCGGCACGTGGGCGACGTGGCCTGTGGTGGAGATGACGACGTTGGCGGGCTCTTCCGTCAAAGTGACCGACGAGCTGGGGCGCTACGTACTCGTGGAGCGCACGTTCGCAGCTGGGGACGAGGTCCTTCTCGACTTCCAGCGTGAGGCCGTGACGGTGGGCGGCGAGGACGCCTCCGCCGACGTCGCCGTGGAGAGCACGTTCTTCTCGCTTGACCCCGGCGCACACACGCTGACCTTCTCCGGGTGCTCGGCGCACACGGTGGCGTGGGCGGAGAGGTGGCTCTGATGGTGCCGACGCTCTACCTCTTCGACCGCTTCGACGGGAGGCTGGGGATCCTGCCCGCCGTGGGCTCGGTGAAGCACGCCGAGGAGCTGGGCGGCGAGGACACGATCGAGTTCGACTGCCTGGCCGCGCCCGAGAAGGGCGAGCGGTTGCTGTGGCGCGACCCGACGGACGGCGTATGGCGCGAGCACGTGGTGGTGCGCACCGACGAGCCGCTGGGAGCGCCTGCGCACGTCTACGCCGAGTCCTCGCTCTGCGAGCTGTTGGGCGACTTCGTCGAGGAGATCCAGCTCGTGGGCAAGACGGCACAGCAGGCGCTCTCCTCGGTGTTGGGCGTGACGCGCTGGTCTGCGGGCGAGGTGGGCGTCGGCTGCGCGGCGCGCGGGTGCCTCCTCTACCACGTGAACGCTCTCGCGGCGCTGCGCCGCGTCGAGGAGGTGTGGGGCGGCGAGGCCGAGGCCGTAATCGCCGTGGTCGACGGGCACGTGGACTCGCGGACGGTAAGACTGCCCGCGCGGCGCGGTGAGTGGCGCGGTGCGCGGTTCTCCTACGGCAAGACGCTCGCGGCGTGCACGCGCACGGTGCTCGAGGACGAGGTGTTCACGGCACTCTACGGGTACGGCAAGGGCCTACCAATCTACGACGAGCAGGGCGTGGCGACGGGCGGGTTCACGCGGCGGCTGACCTTCGGCTCTGTGAACAACGACGTGAACTGGGTGGGCGACGAGGATGCGCGCCTGGTGTGGGGGCGCCCCGACGGCGCGGGCGGCAAGGCTCACCGGTTCGGGCACGTTGTGTTTCCGGACTGCGAGGACGCGACAGAGCTCAAGGAGCTGACGTTGGCGGTGCTCGCGGCGGCGTGCGAGCCGCGCGTCTCCTACGAGGTGGACGTCGCGGCGGTGGACGGCGGCGCGGGCGTGCGGCTGGGCGACGACGTGGCGGTCATCGACTCGTCGCGCTCGCCCGAGTGGCACCTGCGGGCGCGGTGCGTGCGGCGCGTGCGCGAGCTCGGCGAGGGCGCGCCGACGGTTAGGCTCACGCTGGGCACGGTCGAGAGAACGACGTGGGCGGCATCGGCCGACGTTGCGGCGCGCGTGACGGCGGTCGAGGAGACGGCGGCGACGGCATCCGACACGGTGGCGTCCTACGAGGACCTGGGCGAGAGGGAGTTCTGACATGTCTGAGACGAGCACCTTTGCGCTCGCGGGCGACGGCCTACGCGCGGTGACGTGGGACGAGTGCGACGCGCCGCTGGACGGATGCTTCACCGCCTCGCCGGCCGACGCGGAGGGACGCGGGCTCGCGCTCACGGTCACGCGCGGCGGCGAGGCGGTGGATCTCACGGGCGCTACGGTGTACCTGCTGTGGCGGCACCGGGAGCGGCGCGTGCGCGGCTGCGAGCCCTTCGAGGCGGTGGACGCCTCGGCGGGATCTTTCCGTGTGTTCTGGCCGGCCGCGATGACGTGCGCCGAGGGTGCGGTAGACGCACAGGTGATGGTGACGAGCGACAGGGAGGCGATATCCACGCTTCCCTTCGTCGTGCGCGTGACGCAGGTTCTCACGGGCACGGGCGAAGGAAGTGACGACGGGTACTCGCTGTTCCTGTGTTAGCGCTAATCTAAAATTGACCACTTTCGCAAACGCATCTCGCCGAATGCGCTAACGCGCTTTCGCCGACCCCGCTAACGCACTTTCACCAACTGCGCTAACGGAAC
>NZ_JBQKDI010000030.1:0-5336 GCF_052121915.1 Collinsella sp. LCP19S3_B11 | reverse complement strand
AGCCAGCTCTTCGACACGCTTGAGCAAGTCATCTGACAGTTGACTGTACTTGCGCTCGTAATTCGTAAAGGTGGTTTCTGTGACCCTACCAGTGATGATATCTTCCGTCATCTCTGATATCCGTCCTTGGACATACAGAGGCGGGTCATAGTGCAAATCATCTATCAGGGTCATTTTGTCCCCGACCTCACCATCCATGCTTCCTTCCGCTGTGTACGATACTTTGGGCACACTGGCTTTCTTCAGCTCAGCTAGCATATAGCCATATAGAGCCTCTTTAGTTTCGTACTCCGTGCTGTCAAGGTCCAACAGTAGATAGTTGTCCGTTGAATTTCTTCCCACAGACGGAAATCTATTCCTTGTTTGTGGGGCTCGAAGATAAGCTCCATCTGTAACATAGAGCGGTTTACCAGCATCGTCGTTGACTGTCTTGGTAAGTCCAGCAATTGTCAATCCATCTTTGCCAGTGGCATGCACCGCGCTGTATAGCTCTTTGATGTTATCAGAGTAGTTAATGACTTTGAGGTCTTTTCCTACTCTGACAGGCTGGCCGGTTAAATCTTTGCCAAGATTCCCTTTGCGGTAAATATTCAGCACATGGCGCCTCAGTGAGTAGTCGCTATTCGTTTCTGTCACAAACTCAAACTCTGCGTCAAACCTATTAGCGATTGAGTACAGCCTATCCAGTAGAGTGTTCGTACCTGTCCACTCAAGCTTAATTGATTTGTCTGCCACCTCATTGATGCCGATTGTAAGAGAGTTTTCTGGATCGAAAATTCGTACATATTTAGCGATTGACTGGGCTTTGTCTGACTTGTAGGACCCTTTCTGCTCATTATTGATTTCCAAAACTAATGAATAGGCAATTAAGTCCATCTTAAAGCCGTTTTTCTGGATATCCATGATATTAAGCCAATATGGCTTATTCTTATAGACAAAAGACAATTTACATCCTGTCTTGACAGTGTCGATATCTTTTGAGTTAAAACTCAAAGAGAGCATACTGGCACTTCCGGCCAAAAACTTTGTCAAGTTAGGCGTTTTAAACTTAATGCCTGCCTCATTGTCAAAAAAAGCGACATTATAGCTGTCCGTCGAGTCACGGACGGCAATCCGAATATTATCCATCAGCTAAATGCCTCCTTAATTTCAGCAGTTGCTCTTTTAATCTCCGAAAAACTAGAAACTAGCAACTGAATTTTTGTCTCCCCTGGCGGTACCTTGATATATCTAGTGCCCAAAATTTCATCGCTGAGAGCTACCTGATTATCAACATACAATCTGCCTTCTTCGCCGAAAACTTGTAGAATGCTCCCAGTTTTATATCGATTTGGGATGTCCTTCCAGTACGGCACTTTAATTTTGGTAAAGCTAAAATCGTTTAGATACATCCTGGTTACCAATTGTCCAGCTGTGCTACGGCCAATGTACTGGCCAACAAAAAACTGGATTCTATTGGCATTAACGGACCGTATTTTTGATTCGTAAAAGACGAAATACTTTCCATACCAGAAAAAGGTGACTTTGTCTTCCTCTTTCCGAATATCAAACATATTTCGATTTTCATTTTTGCTATCCTCACCATATGGATTTGGTGGGATATACTTACTTGGGGTAAAGTTGATATAGTGGACTGACCGGCTGCCACCTGCACCATCGCCAAGCAAAAAATGCACAGTTGCTTGATTCTGGGTAGTATTTGTTTTTTCAATGGCCATACCAGCAATAAAGTTATTATTAGAGTCCACAACTGCGAGACACCAAGCCCCCGTCTGATCAACCTGTCCAGTCTCAAACCAAGCCTTGGCCCAGAGATACCAGTTTTGAGCGGATTCTGACAAAGCCAACTCTTTGATAGCACCAAATTGTCTGCCGTTTGCGCTGTTTGTAAAACTGCCTGGTAATATTCCTAGACGGCCTCCGAATTGCGTATCGGCCGTCATAGTTGTTACTGATTTTTTGGTTTGGTTTTCGTAAAAAACCGTACCATTGGTCCAGTTGGCGAAGTTGCCAGCTTTATTACTGGCCAGCTGGACGCTTTTTTCAGCGATGACACCATCAACTTCTTCAACTTTCCCAAATTGGGAAGCTCCATATTCAGTTACGATGCCAAGGAAGCCAGATTCCTTGGCCAATTCCACCTCATAGTTAACATGTACAGCTTTACTGCCATCATTGACGATGGTTGCTTCCATGATACCTTGAGCATTTTTGGCAAAATTAAATATTCTGCCGTGTTTTGCATTTGAGATTCCGTCAAAAATCTCAAACTCAAAGCTGATATCAGCATTGCGGACGAAGCTTGTTGGCGTGCTCATTTTACTAAAGCGGGCACGATACACTCTGTCTGGCTGTTCTTCCAGTTCAAGCACCAATTCCTTGTCCGTAAAGATTCGGTTCAAGCGGTCAATGGTCGCAAAGACATTTTCTGGGATGACCGCTTCAACCTGGATTATTTTACTTCCTCGATGCTGGTGCAGAAAAGTCCTTCCGCTTACTGCGTTATCATCGGATTGGTTCTCGATATCTGCAACCGGCTGAACAATTACCTTTGAGATTTTGACGATATCATTTAGAGCGATACCATCGCATTTTAATTTCTTAAAAAACATCAAGTCCCCCTTCTAAAGATTAAATCGACATTGTCTTCAAAGGCAAATTTGTCACGTAGCTTTTTCCAAATATGGCCAATCAACTTGTCGCTATCGATATACACGCTTCCATCCTTGTCGTAGATGGCTTTCAGTACACTTAGGATTTCAAACAGGACTGCCATAACTTCTCCATTGCTAAATTCACTAGCATCAAGAATTCCGCGACCAATTCCTCCAAGAGTTTTATCATTCAACGGCAATACAGCTTCTGGGCCAGCCTCTCCACCAATCATGGCATTATTGCCATTCATGCCAAACATTGTTGGACCGTTCATGATACCGCCTTTGGCATACCATTGAACACCAATTTTAGGCAATCCCCCTTTTAACCAATCTAAGGGATTTACGGAACCACTAATACTAAAGTGTGGGATGGGGATATGAGGCCATCTAAATTTAAAGTTAAATAATCCTCGAATAGCATTGATTGCATTCGAAACAATATTCTTTGCACCGTTGATTGCATTTGAAATAGTGTTCTTGATACCGTTCCAGACATTAGAAACAGTGCTAGAAATTCCATTCATGACACGGGAAATTGTATTCGAGATACTCCTAAATACACTTGAAGCTGTATTAACAATACTGCTCCATAACCCAGATAGAAAGGAAGAAATGCCATTCCAAACTGCCATGACTGTACTAGAAATAGCGTTCCAAATACCAGAATAGAAAGCTACAAGGAAATTAAAACATCCTTGTGCTAAAGAAAGTATTCCGTTCCAAAGTCCGCTTAAAAAACCTAAAATAGTGTTCCAGACACTTTGAGCAGTCGAAGATATATCACTCCATAGACCGCTAAAGAACGACGCTAAGGCTGTCCAGACAGCTTGAGCGGTTGTTGCGATTGTGTTCCAAGCACTGCCTAAGAAATCCATAAATCCTTGCCAGATTTGTTTGCCCGTTTCGGTCTGAGTGAAGAACCAAACCAAACCGGCAACAAGTGCTGTGATTGCAATGATGACAATCATGATAGGGTTGGCAGACATTACAGCGTTGAATGCTGCTTGTATAGCTGTGCCGGCTTGGATGATCCCATTTTTTATAATTTCGTAGGCAACCATGGCTTTTGTAATAGCTAAGTATGCTGTTACGGCTGAGGTTATAGCAACGATAGCAGTCGTCAAAACATCAACTGCAGGACCACCTTTTTGGAACCAGGAAACAGCATTTTCGACTGTTTCAACCGTTCCTTTTACAACTTCTAGAACAGCTTCGAAAGCAGTTGACAGACCGTCAAATGACCCAGGAGGGACAGAAAATACTTTTTCAAGGAAACTTTGAAAGGCACTGATAACTTGTGGCAATACTTGATTAAAAAGTACATCGAATAACCCAGGTAATGTCTCGCTTAGTGCAACAAGTAACTTAGTTGCACCTTCTACCAAACCAGGCAAGAGAGCACCAACTATTTCTGGGAGGTAGCCAGCTAATGTTTGGATGACTTGAGCGAGGCCCTCAATAAGTCGAGGCAAAGCCTGGACTAACCGTGGAACGATATTTCCAAGAGCAATACCGATGGAATCAGTAAGCCCTCCTACTAACTCGCCAAAATCTTGGTCAGGGTCTGCCATACCTGTTAGGAAATTCTCCCATGCAGCTTTCATCATGCCGATCGATCCAGAGATTGTGGACGCTGCTTCCTTGGACGTTGTCCCGGCAATCCCCATATTCTCTTGCATGACGTGGATAGCTTCGGTTATATCCGCAAAAGAGTCAATATTGTACTTAACACCACTTAGTTTTTCAGCTTCGTCAAGCAACCTCTGCATCTCTTCTTTTGTTCCCAGTTTATACCCCCACTTTCGTGGTATTTAAAAAGGACTTGCATTTCTGCAAATCCTCAGGGCTTAGACTATATCTTTATCAAAATCTTTTTCAAAATACCATTCATAACCTTTGTGTGTTTTTAATTTTTTGTGGCAACATTTAGAAATGCTTGTCACGTCGAACCCATCATTTTTTGCTAATATTTTCGCCTCGTAAAGTTTTGTTTTTCCTGTTTTTCGTTCATATCGTATGACAGGTTTAGCTGTTTTGCTGTTTTCTGCAAACTTTCCAAAACTTGGATGTTTTTCGCCTTTTGGCATATTATTTCTTAATCCATTAATTTTAGCATGATATAAATTTTCTTTTGATGTTGCCCATTCAAGGTTGTTGATATTGTTATTTTGTTTGTTGCAATCAATATGGTTAACTTGTTTTTTATTTTCGGGATTATCTATAAAATTAATAGCTACAAGCCTGTGGATAGAAAAATATTTCCGTTTGTTGTGTTTCCTTAATCCAACTTGTAAATATCCGTTATATTTAAGTGTAGTTTTTATTGGTTGCCCAATCCTCTCGTGCACTCCGTCATGTCTTGTGACACTTCTAACGTTTCCGTTGTCAGATATTTGATAATATCCCTCAAACCCTTTAATATCTTTCCAGTTTTCCATATCTCCACCTCTTTTTTGTATATTTATATTATATCACAATGTACGGTGGTTTGCAACTTTGATTTTGATAGTAGGCGTTTCGAATGTCGTATTAATAGACACCCTACGAGCAAAGCTCTAGTCGTTGAACCTTCCTGTATTTTTACAGGCTTGGCATAGGATTGTCATAGCTTTCGCCTTAGATGTTCCCTATTAGCACATACTTATTTTTTGTTAGTGTATGCACACCCATAAATAAAAT
>NZ_JBQKDI010000029.1:0-5873 GCF_052121915.1 Collinsella sp. LCP19S3_B11 | reverse complement strand
TGGGACGTCATCGGTACTGCGTTTATGTGGGTGTGGGAGTCCGTCCTATCGCCCATCTACACTTGGATTGCTGACACGTGGGGACGCATCGCGGAGATCATCGCCCCGGTGTGGGACACCATCACCGAGAAGGTCGCGGCGTTCGGGTCGTGGTTCATGGACTTCTGGAACACGACGCTGTGGCCTATCGTGTCGCAGGTCGTGGACTTCTTCAAGCGGATTGGTGAAGCGGTCGGCGGGTTCATCTCGGATCATTGGCCTGTTCTGCAGAAGGTGCTGATGATCATTGGTGGTGTGTTGCTCACGCCTATCATCATTGGTCTTGGTCTGGTCGTCGGCGCGATCGTCGCGGTCGTGACGATCGTTGGTGTGGTCATTGGTGCCATCACCGGGCTCATCTACGTGCTGGTGCAGCTCCCCGGGTGGATTAGCCAGGCCGTCACCGCGATCAAGGACTGGTTCGGCCAGGCGTGGCAGTGGACGAAGGACAAGTTCGCGGCAATGGGCGATGCCGTGTCCGGGTGGTGGCGTGATCACGTCGCGCCGTTGCCGGGGCGGGTGGGTCAGGCTATCGGCGGGGTAATTGATTGGTTCAAGGGCCTGCCGGGGCGTATCCGCGGAGCCCTGTCGGATGCTGGGTCGTGGCTAATCGACACCGGCAAGAACATCGTCCAAGGTCTGATCAACGGCATGACTTCCCTCGCCGGGAAGATCGGCAGCTACTTCCTCGACAAGATTCCGGGGTGGATCCGCAAGCCGTTCGAGTCGGCGCTGGGTATTCACTCCCCGTCGCGCGTGTTCGCGGGCTACGGCGAGAACATCGGGCAGGGCCTAATCAATGGCGTGCAGTCTATGGCTGGGAGCGTGAAGGGCGCGGCGCAGAGCTTGGCAAACTCGGCGGCTGATGTGTCGCTGCCGGAGGTCGCGGCCCCCACGGTCGCCGCCCCGGTGGTTCCCGCCCCGGTGCCCGGAATCGCGGTAGACAGTGTCGCCCAGATGCCCGGTGATGGTGCCGCCCTGGGCGCGATGATGCAGCAGCAGCAGGAGTCGATGCTGGCGTGGGGAGCCACCGCGCAGCAGCAGACCGGCGAGGTGGTGAACCCCGCCCTCGCGAGCGTCGGCACGACCGCGCAGACCATGAACGACACGCAATTCCAGCCGGTGATGCTGGGTATGCAGACCGCAATGTCCGCGACCGGCTCGGCGGTGTTGGCTATGACGAGCACGGCGTGGACCCCGGCGATGCTGGGGATGCAGGCCGCGTCGAACGCTACTGGCGCTAACACGTCGTGGAATGCTTACGGCGTCGTGAACCCCGCGTTGTTCAGCATCGCGAACACCGCGTGGAATGTTCTCAACACGGGCGTGAACCCCGCTATGGCTGGTATCCGCGGGGCGCTGACGTACACGGCGAACACGTTCGGGTGGGCTGCTGGCAACATCGCGCAGCAGTGGAATCAGGTGCGTGAAGCCACCGCCCGCCCCGTCCGCTTCGCGATCCAGTCGGTGTTTAACGACGGCATCGTCGGGATGTGGAACTCCGCGTCCGAGTTGCTCGGGACACAGAAGATGGCCCCGTACCCCGTACGGTTCGCCACGGGCGGTCTGGTGCGAGGCCCGGGTGGGCCGAAGGACGACAAGATCCCCGCGCTGCTGTCGAACCACGAGTACGTCCTCAACGCTAAGGCCGTTCGGAACATCGGCGTGGATAACCTCAACGCCCTGAACTCGGGTGGGTATCGCGTCGCCCCGCAGGTCCTCCGCGACCCGGAGAAGCGCCGGGCGATGCTGCGCGACAAGACGTTCACGAACGTTGCGGCGCGGTATCAGGGCGGCGGTCTGGCGGAGGGAACCCCGGCGTGGAAGGCGCTGCTCCGCGGATACAACTGGGCCCGGTCGCGCAACGGTCGTCCCTACGTGTGGGGCGGCTCGGCGCATGGCGATGGTGGTACGGACTGTTCTGGCTTCATGTCGGGCATCGCGGATGTGATCCTCGGCGGGTCCGGCGCACGTCAATGGGCTACAGGCAATTTCCCCGGTTCGCAGCAGGGCGCGTGGAAGCCCGGCCTGGCGGCGGGCTTCGCCGTCGGCATCTCGGATGTCCACACCGCCGGAACGATCGGCGGAGCGCCGGGCATCCCCGCGGTGAACGTCGAGTCCGGTGGCATCAACTCACGTGTAAAGTTCGGTACCTCGGATGCTGCTGGTGCGAATGATTCGCAGTTCAACCGTAGATTCTCGCTCATTGTGACTGATTCCGGCGCGTTCGTGCCCGGCATGGGCGGCGGCGCGTCGATGGTGGACATCATCGGCGGGTTGACGAAGCCATTCCAGGAACGCATGAGTTCCGCAGCCGCCGGGTGGGCGCAGTCGCACGCTGGCATCATCAACACGTATCCGCAGAAGCTGTCGGAGACGCTGGGGAAGATCACCCGCGACAAGATTACGAAGCTGTCCGAGGAAATGATGGGCGACCCCGGCGGTGTCGGCGCGGAGCGGTGGCGACCTATGGCGAAGCGTGCCATGGCCCGCGTCGGCTTCAACTGGCAGGATAAACGCCAAGTCGATGCCATGATCGCGCAGATTCAGTCCGAGTCCGGTGGTATTCCGAACCGGGCGCAGGAAATCGTGGATGTGAACGGCACCGGCGCGTCGGCGGGCCTTGGCCTGCTGCAGATCATTCCGACGACGTTCGCGGCGCACCGTGACCCGGAGCTGCCGAACGACCGCACGAACCCGTTCGCGAACATGGTCGCGGCGCTGCGGTACTACAAGTCCCGCTATGGCATGGACCTTACGACTATGTGGGGTCACGGGCATGGTTACGACCGTGGCGGGTTGATCACGGATCGGGGCTTGTTCTCGAAGCAGACGACGCAGGCGGAGCGGGTGCTGTCGCCTAGGCAGACCGGCGCGTTTGAGGAGCTCGTCGGGTTCCTCGGGTCGGCTGATTGGCAGTCCCTCCGCGACGCTGGTGCAACCATTACCGGCGACAGCGGCGGGCGGAGCGTGAGGACGGTTGAGGTGACCCTGAACTACTACGGGAGCGGCGACGGTGAGGACGTGGCCGATGCCGTCGAGCAGCGACTTATTAGGAGCGCGTGGTGAGTTACAACGGCTATTTGAGTCTCGGAAGCGCGGAGTTGATTAACTCCCGCCGGGCGGCTGGGCACGCCCTCCACGGTATCTGTTCCCGCTCGTTTGAGCTGATTTGGGATGATTCGTGGGGCCAGCAGCACGTGTGGCTCGGCGACGAGGACTACATCACCCCGGAGCAAACCGGGGCCCCGTGGGTTCAGGCGGGCAGGCCGGAGTCGTTGGAGTTCGGCGGGGTGTACGGCCTGAATATTGACGGGCTCGACACGACGAAGATTGATCAGGATGTCACCGAAGCCACGGGCGACGGCGGTTCGGTCGGCAGGCGTAGGCTCCCCACTCGCGAGGTCAAGGTGGAATGCTTGCTTATGGCGGCGACTTCCCGTGGCCTGGAGTGGGGACTGCGGTGGCTGACCCGTTCTCTGCTCGCGGATGGGTGCGGGGGGGATAGCGGCCCGCGTGATTTGGTGTTCCTCGAATCGTGCCCGGATTATCGGCAGTGGGAGCGCCCGGCTGATGTCCGGGAGCGTGCCGGGCAGCTGACCCGGATGCTGACGAGCGTGGTGGTGACGAAGACCCCGGAGGTGACGAACCGCTACGGCGTGTCGAATGACCGTGGGGACTACGCGCCGTGTATGGCGGTGGTGGAGTTCGAGCTGACGGCGCTGGTGCCGAGGGTATGGCGCAGCCCCGTTGTGTTGCTCGGGCCGCGGAGCCTGTCGGCGGGCGAGGTGATGACCGCTAGGTTCCAAGAACTCGACGCGGATGGGACGTGCCCGGCGAACTGTGATGACGACGAGGGCGTGCTACTAGATCCGAAGATGGGCGACCTGTGGACGCTGCCCCGCCCGACCGCGCCGGGCGTTGAGATCGGTTGCATGCCGATTGATTCGCGACGATCCGTGTTCACAATCAGGGAGGGCGCTATCCCCCTGACCGGTGAGATGCTGCCGACCGTCGTGGTCCGCTCCACGGGGCGGGAAGAAAGGAACATCCGCATCCGCTGGGCGCGTGGGCTTGTGGTCGATGATGGGGCGGCGCTGGACTGCCAGACCGTCGGCGAAGCTATGGCAACGTACCTCCCCGCGGATAGTGTCCTCACCCTCGACGGGCGTTCCGGGGCGGCGTGGGCTGACCTTCCGGATGGTCGGCGTGTTGATGCCACGCCGGTGATGGTCGGGCGTGCCGGTGGGCCGTGGCGACCCCCGGTGATGACGTGCGGCGCTCCCTACACCCTCGTGGTTGATGCTGGGCAGGACACGACCGCGACGGTGGAAGTCACCGGCGTGACGGGGGAGGTGTAGCCATGCCGACGTTGGGACAACCGAGGTGGGGCGCGACCATCGCGGAGCCTTCCGGGCGGATCATCTGGCAGTCCGGTGAGGACATTAGCGACTGGGACTTCGACCGGGTGCTGTGCGACATCTCGAAGGCGAGTATCAAAATCGCGGCATCGCCGGTGTTGTGCTCCCGCGTGGAGCCGTGGCTGCACACCCTCACATTCTGGGCGGGTAGCGAGGTCGCGTGGCACGGTCTGGTGACGGAGACGAAGGCGGCGAAGGGGTCGCTGACCGTCACCGCGTCGGATGGTGCCTGTCTGTTCAAGCGCCGTCGGCTCCCGTCCGGGCGGTTCTGGGATCAACGCGACGCATCGCAGGTGATGCAGCAGCTCGTGGTGGATGGGATGGGCCCGTCCGACCCGCTACACATCGCTGATCACATTCACGCCCTGGACTCCCGAATCTGGGTCGTGGTGAACGAGACGGCGAACAGCGTCCTCGTGGATGATGTGGTCGATGATCTGACCGAGGCCGGGCTGGAGTGGACGTTCGTCGGCGGGTCGTTGATGGTCGGACCGGTCGGGGCTCGGCATCGTACCGCACCGCTGTCGGATCGGCACCTCGGCGATGATGTCGTCGTGACGAAGGTGGGCAAGGATGTGGTCACCGACGTGCTCGTCAAGGGTGAGGGTGTGTGGGCGCAGCGGGCGATTGAGGATGACCGGATCGTCCTCCAGTCCATCGTGAAGGGAAACAAGCTCGCTACGGTTCAGGAGTGCGAGACGAAGGCGCAGGCGACGTTGGACCAGTTCGCGGTCGCCCCGGTGGCGGTGAGTGTCGGTGGGGCTGGGTTACGCGCCGACGCGCCGGTTTCGTTGCATGAGCTCGTTCCCGGCGTGCGTGTGCCTGTCTCGTCGGTTCAGACCGGCGTGCGGGTCGGCTGCGACCTGATGATCGAAAAGGTTGCGTTCTCACCGGATGGGATCAAACTGTCCCTCGTTCCTCCGTCGGTGTCGTGGGAGGCTCGCGAGGAGTTCCCGCCGCCGTTGACGAACGACTTCAAGTCGCCGTGGGAGAAGGAGCAGGCCGGTAAGGCCAACGCTTCGCAGAAGGATAAGGCCGACGATGCGGACTGGGTCAAGCCCGGAACGCCGTTATAGGAGAGCAGGATCATGGGTAGGACAGCGCGGACGGATGCGGAGTACATCGCGGAGTTGGAGCGGCGTGTCAGGCGGCTGGAGCGCGCTCTGGGGCCGTGGCAGTTGAGTGTGGGCCGGTATGGGGACCTCGTCGCCGATAATCTGGACACCGGAGTGAGAACCGTTGTAGCCCGGCGTGAGTCGGAGCCGCAGGGTAAGAAGGAGACATAGAGGTTATGGCTAACACCATTTGCACATCCCGTCAGTTCTCGACCGAGAACGGGGTGCTGCATCTATCACGGGCCGCGATGCCCCGCGTGGTGCTGGAGACTCGCACGCCCTCGGTTAATGACGGGGA
>NZ_JBQKDI010000028.1:0-5956 GCF_052121915.1 Collinsella sp. LCP19S3_B11 | reverse complement strand
ATTAAAGAGCACTCGCCGATTGATAACCAGAAGATTCTGATTGAGCAGCGCGGGCACTGGAAGAACGACTTCGGAGTTCCTGTGACGGTTCAGGTTCAGATCCAACGCGCTCGCCGAACCATGAGCACGACGTGTCCGCACACTGTGTTTCTCCGAGAGTCGTACACGACGCGGGTCGGGACCGATGGGCTTACGCAAATCATGGCCCCGGAGCCGACGACGGAGCCGACGTGGAACACGGAGTGGGGCGCGGGCCTGTTCGCACCGTTCAATGGGATGGGTGGGGACGAGTGGCCCCCGATTACGACGTGGCAGTCCACCCCGGAAGCCACCTCGACGCTGGACCAGATTCGCGTTCCAGCGGGACAATCGCTGGACGTTCGGTTCCGCGTCTCACTGGTGACGAACGCTTACGTCCGGGTGCCGTGGGGCGATGCTCACCCGCGCGATGGTAGGCCGACCGCGTTCGTCTGGGCATTCTCGAACACCATGCGATTCTTCGCCTTCCCCGACCCCGTATAGCTCGACTAGATAGGACACACAACAATGGCACTTGAACAGGATTACGGACGCATCCCCGTCCCGGCGGATAACGTTCCCGAGTTCGGTGTGGTGGTGCGCATCCAGGGCACTCACGCCGTCCTCACCGCCGACCGGGATGGGAAGCCGACCCCGTTCCTCCGACACAACGAGCAGATGATGGTGCGGTTCACCCCGCACATCAAGCAGTTGCTGGAGGAAGGGTGGGTCGATCTGATCGACTACATTGAGTTCCCCGCGGCGGCGCAGTACTTCCCCACTATGGCGGAGGTGTTCCAGATGATCGAGGACCGGGCTAAGACGCTGCCCGGCGAGTCGGTGCTGGGCATCCGCGTGGATGGGGATGCGCTGGTGATGCGGGTAGGCCGGGACTTGGAAACGTCCCGCGAAGTCCGGGCGGTGATTCCACAGTTCGGTGATTTGTCGGCGCAGGTTGAGCAGGCGGAGACGGCTGCGCTTCGGTCGGAAATGGCTGTGGAGCAGGTGATGAACCTGGTGAAGGACGCGGCGCAGGTCGCGGCGGATCAGGTGTCGGTGGAAGCGGAGCAGTACGCTGCGCTCGCTGCTGCTGCTGCGGAGCGTTCCGTCACGGCGGCGGAGGAAGCGACGCGACAGGTCGAGTCCATCGGCACGGTCGCCGGGCCGGAGGGTCCACGCGGGCCGGAGGGGCCGATGGGTCCGCAGGGTCCGCAGGGTCCGCAGGGTCCGCAGGGTCCGCAGGGCCCGAAGGGCGACACTGGTGCGGCGGGTAAGGACGGTAAGGACGGCGCTTCGGTGTCGTACGAGTCGATGGTCGCGACTTACGCTGATCTCCCGAAGGGTTTGTCCTCGTCTGATAAGGGCAAGGGCTGGGTTGTCACCGCTGATGGTCGGATTTACGTGTGGGATGGGGCGAAGTTCCCGCCCGAGGGCGCTGCACCATTGTTCCGTGGCCCGCAGGGCGAGACTGGTCCGCGCGGCCCGCAGGGCATCCAAGGCACGCAGGGCCCGAAGGGCGATACTGGCCCGCAGGGTCCGATGGGTCCGCAGGGTCCGAAGGGCGATGTTGGGCCGACCGGTCCGAAGGGTGATACCGGGCTTCAAGGTGTGCAGGGTCCGAAGGGCGATACCGGCCTACCCGGTAAGGACGGTCGGTCGTTGATCGTTCGCGGGGAGGTCGCATCCTCGGCATCACTGCCCCCATCGGCGGCGGTGGGTGACACCTACGTCATGACCGATAGCGGTAAAGCTGTGATGTGGAATGGTACGTCGTGGTCGGACCCGTTTGCGTTCGTCGGTCCGCAGGGACCGCAGGGTGATAGGGGACTCCGCGGCGATACTGGCCCGCAGGGTCCGCAGGGCCCGGCTGGCCCGGCTGGCACCCTATCGGCTGACCAGGCGACCGCGCTGTTTGGCGCGCCGTCGTTCCGCACGAAGCCCTACGGTGTGCTCCGCTGGACCGGGCCGCAGTACGACCCGCCAGCAGCACGGTTTACCCGTATGCGCGCCTACTCGGACGGGAAGCTCGTTGTCGGCAAGAACTACGGTGGCGTGGCGAACGCATCCACGAATGATCCGTACCTCGTCGCCCCGGTTGATGGGTGGTACAACCTGTACGCCCGGCAAGGTTTCGCCACCATCCCCGGCGCTAAGGGCTGCGGCCTGACAACGGACATTAACGCGGGTGATCGGGGGCTCGTGTTGTGGAACGATATTGGCTTCGGTCAGATCAGTATGGCGACCGGCGTGGAGTTCCTCACCGCAGGGACAAGGTTGTACCCGTGGATTTGGACGACCGAGGGTAACGCCGGGGCGACTGGCAACATCCGAGGAATGGAATCACAATTCCGCATGATCTTCCTAGCAGGAGCGTAACGATGGCTGAAATTAACTACGACGATCTACTCAATGAGATCATCGAGCAGATCAAGAATGACGATTCGGCGGACTCCGCGACGGTGGAGCGGCTGGTGCAGCGGCTCCGCGAGTTGCAGGCCACCGCGTCGGCGGAAGTCCTCGGTCGGAAAATCATCGCCGGGGACGGGCTCGCCGGGGGTGGGACGCTGGAGCAGGATGTGACACTCCGCCTGTCGGATGAAACGAACGAGTACATCCGGCTCGCGGCGGCTGCGACGACCCCGAAGCAGCTCGCGGAAGCGATCGCCCCGCTGCTGACGAAGGCCGAAGCCGGGGCGACCTACGCGACGAAGGCGGAAGCGAAGCCCGCCTACGTTATCCCGTTCAGCGTGCCGGGCACGATCAACGGCGAGGAAGTGTCCCCGCCCCTACTGATCGGCACGGGCGCGGCGGGGTTGAAGATCACGCATATCGGTGTCGCGGTCGGCACCCCCGGCTCGGCGGTGACTGTGACGCTGCGCGGTGGGGCGACCGGGTCTATTACCGTGGGGGATGGGGTGGTGTCGAAGCAGTCGGCGATGTCCGTCCCCATCACGGGCCCGGTGCGGGTTGCGATCTCGTCCGCGTCCTCGGCGGGTGTGACGGTTACGCTTCGGGTGCAGGAGTCCTAGCATGAGTATCAAGGACTGGGTCAGGACGGCGCGGGCGGTTCAGACACATGAGTCATTCGACGGGCGGCTCAACACGGGCGGGGCGATGATTGGCTCCCCGGTGTACGTGCAGGGCGTGGATGGTCAGGCGCTGTCGATTCCCGCGAACGCTGGTGCGACTATCCCGGTGTCGTCCGCTGCTGCTGCAGGCTACCCGGTGTCGGTATCACTGTGGTTCCGGTACTCTGCGAGTTCCGCGACCGCGGAGCTGTTTCAGTGGGGCAACATTCCCGGCATGGGTGCGCGGGTGTACGGCGCCAATTCGGTTTATCCTCCAGGCACGGTCGAGGGGTGGGTGCGGTTGTCCTCGGGCGGGTTCGCGCTCCGCGCCCGGTCGGAGCAGTTATCACCGGATCGGTGGCACCTCGTGACCCTCACCGTCGAGGGGACGACGATATGGGGCGGGTGCCGCGCCCGCATGTATATCAACGGCACGCTGGTTGCCGTGCAGTCGTATAGCGGCGGGCTGTTCAACCTCGTGAACTTCGACCGTCCCCGTACCATGACCGTCGGCGTGTCCGCCGGGGCGGTTGTGGTGGACGAGCTGATCATCCAGGAAGCGCTGCTCGGAGATTCCGAGGTTATGGGGCTATATCAGTCTGCGGAGTCGCTGACGCGGGGGACGAAGCGGAGCGGGTGGGGCGTGGTATTCTAGACCGCAAGCAGGACCAGTCCCCGCTGACCTCCAGACAGCAGATTGGGGGCCGGTTCCGAAGGGATTAAGGCCCGTGTTGCTACGACCTCCCCCTCGCCTAGTGGGCAGCTATGGCGAGGGGGCTTCCTCATGTATAGGGGACGGGGCGGTCGCGCCGGTTAGACTCAACCTATGAGCAGACAGTGGCCGATGCCGAAGAACACATTCACCATCACATCCCGGTTCGCGGGCAGGATCAACCCCGTGACGGGCCGACCAGAATCACACTCCGGAACAGATTTAGCCGCCCCGGACGGCACCCCGTTCTACGCCGTCCAGTCTGGAACTGTGCAGTACATCGGACCCGCTTCGGGCTATGGGCAGTGGATCGTCGTGGACTCGTCCGACGCGGACGGCGGGGGCTGCGTCGAGTACGGGCACATGTGGAACGCCTTCGCCACGGGGCTGAAACTGGGCGACCGGGTGGAGGTCGGGCAGCTGCTCGGCTACGTCGGGTCGAATGGCCAGTCCACGGGCCCGCACCTCCACGTCACGGTGTGGGAACGTGGCTACGGCGGGAAGCGCGTGGACCCGGAAACCTGGCTCCAGGACGCGGCCTACCCACCGCCCGGTGGTGGTCGCGCCCCCGTCACCGGCGAATCACCAGCCGGGGGCGATGTGCTCTTCGGCGTGGACATCTCGAACCATCAGAACGGCTTCTCGTTGCGCCGGGTGAAGGAGGAAGGCTTCGCGTTCACCATCATCAAGGCGACCGAGGGGACGTGGCGCGACCCGGTGTTCCGGTCGCACCTGGACGACGCGAAGGCTAACGGCGTGCTGGCCGCTGCTTACATCTACGTGCGCGAGGAAACATCGCCGGAGGATCACGCCGCCGCGCTGGAAGCGCAGCTACCCGAGAAGGACGTTCCCGTCGCACTCGACATCGAGGACAAGAGCGGCTACGACCCGGGCCTGTGGCACGGCATCGTGTCCGCGCTTCGCGGGCGGGGCTACCGGGTGATCCTGACCTACCTCCCCCGGTGGTACTGGACGAAGGCCGGGAAGCCTGACCTGTCCGGGCTCCCGCCGCTGTGGTCCTCGAACTACCCGTCCACGACCCCGGGTTACGCTTCGGCGCTGTACTCGACCGCAGGGGACGCTGGCTGGGCTGGTTACGGCGGTCTGGAGGTGGCGATGTGGCAGTTCACCGACCGGGCCGTCGTCGCCGGGATGAAGGTGGACGCGAACGCCTTCCGCGGCGGGATGGATAAGCTCCGCGCCCTGTTTCAGGGCGAGGGGAACACCACCCCGCCCGGGGCGGAAGTCGGCCCTCCAGTCTTCGCGTCGAAGCTGACCGCCGAGGACTACGCCCGACTGTCGTTCGAGCAGCTCGCCGGGTACAAGTACCGGCAGGACGGGCTCCCCGACTTCGCCGGGTGGGATGCCGAGTCGGTCATCGCGTCCGCGAAGAAGAAGCTAGCGGACACGGGCGCGTGCACGCCCGTCGAGCTGCTGTTCCTCGCTAACGAAGATCTGATCAACCGAATCAAGAAGGGTGAGAAGTAAGTGAAAATCAAGGGAATTGACGTGTCCATCATCGTTCGCGGGGTGATCTACGCCGCGGCGTTCGTGTTCTCGGCCGCGATGCTGCTGTCGGGTAAAGCGACGAGTGATCAGGCGCAGGCGTGGCTGGATTATGCCCCGGAGCTCGCTGGCATGGTCGCCGGTGGTCTAGCGCTGGTGAAGCTGAACCGCGGGTCGAACTCGACGGCGACCGAGGACGATGTTCAGGCCGCGCAGACCGCAGCCACCGTGGCCGCGATGGAGCGGATGTACCAAATGAGCCGGGAACTGCTCGACACCATCAACGAGAAGAAGCAGCCATACCAGTCGGTCGGCGCTGCGGACAGTAACCCTCCGATGGACGAGTCGGCGGAGTACGGTCAGCACGCAGCCCCGGTGAGTGTTGATCGTGCTGGTTCGCAGCACGGTTCCATCTACCCCGGATAGGAGCAGAAATGATGTCATTCATTAATCAGGTATTCAGCTGGGCGCGGAAGATCATCCCAGCATCCATCGTCCCCGACGTGCCGGTTGGCACGTTCATCCACACCTCGGCGGGCAACGGCGGGACTGACCAGCCCACGCAGCGGTTCGGCATCGGCGGGACAGACCTCGGCTTTTTGTTCGAGGGCGGCAAGTCCGTCAATGGCGGGAAGGCACTATGGGTCGGCGG
>NZ_JBQKDI010000027.1:0-7433 GCF_052121915.1 Collinsella sp. LCP19S3_B11 | reverse complement strand
CACGCCGAAGCGGACGGGCAGACCCGCCCGGTGGACGAGCCGTTCGAGGTGGGTGGGGAGCTGCTGCGCTACCCCGGCGACCGGGCTAACGGCTCGGCGAAGAACACGATCCAGTGCCGCTGCACCGCGACCTACGTCGAGGATGAAATCGGCGCGGACATACCGTGGGCGACGCGGATCAATAGTATGAGAGACGTAGAGCGACAGATCAGGGAGTTAGATATGGATGCGTTGGCAGCTAGTGGCGCGAAGGGCCTGGAGTGGAAGGGCCGTCTCGCCCCGGTGGGTGAGCCGACCGGTGATGGTCGTATTTTCACGACCGATGGTGAGTTCCGGTTCCGGAAGTTTCCCCTTCCACTGCTGTGGCAGGAAACGACGAGCGAGGGCCACGACTCGTCCCGTATCGTCGGAACCATCGACCGGGGCGAGGTCACCCCGGACGGGTTCACGGCGGAAGGCACAATCTTCTCGGATGAGGATAAGGTCATCGCCCTGCTGGAGAAGGGCGTGATCCGCCCGTCGGTTGATTTGTGCGACATGCTTGCCGACACGTTTGAGGTGGAGGATGGTCCTCGGCTGGAGGTGCATTCGGCGACGATCATGGCGGCGACGTTGGTGGCGAAGCCCGCGTTCGAAAACGTGGGTATTCAACTCACCGGCGACGAGTCGGAGGTGGATACCGACGGCCTGGTCGCGTCGGCTGGTGCGGTGTTGGACCTGCCGAAATATGATTCGGCGGCGTTCGCTGACCCTGGCCTGGACGGGCCGACTCCGATTACCGTCACCCCGGAAGGGCGTGTGTTCGGGCACCTCGCGCTGTGGGATACGTGTCACGTCGGTCAGCCCGGTAAGTGCGTGACCCCGCCCCGTTCGGCGGCTGGGTACGCGCATTTCCACCAGTCCACGGTGCTCACCGATGATGGTCCGGTGGCGGTGGGCCGTCTGACTGTGGGTGGTGGTCATGCTGGTGTGCGCGCTGGTGTGCGTGCCGCTGCGGAGCATTACGACACGACCGGGTCGTGTTGGGCGTTCGTCCGCGCCGGTGAGGACGAGCACGGCATCTGGGTCGCTGGTGAGGTGAATCAGGACGCGCCCGCCGCGAAGCTCCGCGAAGCCGCGACCGCACCCCTATCTGGTGACTGGCGGCGCGTCGGCAACAGCTTGGAGCTCGTCGCTGCCTTGTCCGTGTCCACCCCGGGCTTCCCCGTGCGGCGGGAGTACGTCGCGGATGGTCAAGCCCTGGCGTTGTGCGCGTCCGGGTGGGCTGCTCCCGCTGTCGAGGAATTGTCCCCGGTGGATGCCGCCCGCGTGGCTGCTATGGATGCGGTGCGTGAGGTGTTCGCCGCCCTCCGCGCCGAAGGGAACTCCCCCGGTGAGCTTGCGCACGCGCCGGGGCTCCGCGAACGGTTCAAGGCCGCGCAGGGCGTCATCGGCTTCGACGTGGAGCCGGACGTGCCCGCCCGCTATCAGGCGGTGCGGGACATCATGGAAAGCAAGGAGGACTAACAATGGCTTGTGGAGCATGTGGCAGCGGAGGAAGCTTCACCCCGGCGACGTACACCGTCCGCTCAACCGACGCGGATGGTCAGGTGCAGGAGCAAACATTCCTGTCTAAGACGCAGGCGGTGATGTTCGCGTCGCGGAACGGCGGTGGGGAGATCATCACGAATAGGGGCGAAGCCCGTAGCTAGACTGTGGGAGGTGAGGGGCATGTCGCCCTGTACACTCCCGACGTAGAGGGACGAGAGACCGACAAGGAGACCAGATGAACACGCTGGATGACATTCTCAAGGCCGTGGCGAACATGCCTACCGACCCGGCGGAGATTGACAAGATCATCACCGCCGCTAAGGCGGTCTACGATAAGCTGACCGCCGACGCGGGCGATAACCCTACCGAGGAGCAGGTCGCCGCGTTGGAGAAGCTCGCGGAAGCCGTGACGCAGGCGCGTGCTGCTAAGGCCGAGGCCGCTAAGGCGGATGCCCAGGCCGCTATCCGAGGTCGCCGGGACCGCGCCGCCGCCGCTGCTGCCGCGTTCGCGGATGATAGCGACGAGGGTGGTTCCGACGATTCCGAAGAGTCCGAAGGGGCCGACGGCGAGCAGGACAGCACCGATGATTCCGACGACTCCGACGAGTCCGAGGATGACGACGCGGGCGAGTCCACCAACGAGGATGATTCCGACGACACCGATACTGACGAGAAGGAGTTCGCTGTGAAGCGACGCTACGGCGGAGCCACCGCCGGTTACCGGGGCGAAGCAAAGTCCACCACCCCGTTCACCCTCGACCCCGCCGCGCCGAACTTCAAGTCCGGCGAAGCAACCTTCCTCGACTTCGCGGAAGCGTTCAACGGCATTTCGTCCGGTCGCGCCCTGCGCGCCACGACCGTCGGCCAGCAGACCCAATCTCACTTCGGACACATCCGCCGCGACCTCCCGACCGAACTCGTCGCATCCGACGAGGCGAGCCTGGTCGCCGCGATTGACCACGCCACCGACGAGTCCCGCCTTGACGGCGGTTCCCTCGTCGCGGCTGCTGGATGGTGCGCCCCATCCGAGACCATTTATGATTTCCTGCCCACCCCGGCTGCGGCGAACCTGTTCTCCCTCCCGGAGATCAGCCTGTCCCGCGGTGGTTTGCGCTACCCGGTGGAGCCGGACTTCTCGACGCTGTACGCCACCAACCGCGGCACCATGACCGAAGCGCAGGCGATCAGCGGCCAGACCAAGGACTGCATCGAGATTCCCTGCGCCGAGATGCAGGAAGTCCGCATGGATGTCCTGTGGACGTGTGTCACGTCGAATCTGCTGGCTAACACCGGCTGGCCGGAGCTGACCGCGAAGTTCCTGGAGAACGCCACGAAGGGTCACCTCCACCGCCTATCCGCCGCCCGTCTGGCGAAGGTCATCGCCCTGTCAAAGAAGGTCGCCGTGGGTGTGCCTGCCCTGGGCACCGCGGGCACGGTGCTGAACAGCATCGAGCTCCACGCGGAGACGCTGCGCCAGAAGTTCCGCCTGGGCACCTCCACCCTGGAGGGTGTCGCCCCCGCATGGCTGCGATCCATCCTCCGCGCCGATTTGGCGTACCGCGATGATGTCCTCCCGGAGCGTGTGACTGACCAGATCCTCGACCAGCACTTCGCGGACCGTGGCGTGCGCTTCCAGTGGGTCGATGATTACCAGCCGCTCAACGGCGACCCGGCATCCGCTGGCTACCCCGCCGAGGTGAAGGTGCTGCTGTACCCCGCTGGCACGTTCTTCTCCGCCGTCCAGAACGTCGTGAACCTCGGCGCTATCTACGACAGCACTGGCCTGTCCAAGAACCAGCGCACCGAAATGTTCCTGGAGGATGGTTTCGCCGTGGGCCAGCGTGGCTACGAGTCCCGCGAGCTGACCATCCCCGTCGCGATCAACGGCCAGGTTGGCCTGCGTCACGCGACAAACCCCGCCGTCCCCGCAGAGTAACCTAACCGGATCGTAGAAAGGAGGTGTCGGCATGGCAACAGTTGTGAAGCCGATGCAGTTCGTCGGACGCGCCCCGCTGCCGACCCCGTCGCGATCTGGCCTGTACGCGGTAGCTCAATTCGTGGACGTGGAGCGCCCCGTCATTCACGGGGTGGAGGTCAGCGTCCCATCCATCGGCGGTCATGGTCTATGGCCGGAGCCGTGCAACCCCGGCCAGGGGCCGAAGCACGGCGGTAATTCCGCAACGTTGATGCAGTTCCCCGGTAACGCTGTGTGGGCTGCGGAAGAGTGCGCCGCCGTGGGTCTTTCCGAAGCGGAGTTGTCCGCCCGGGCGGTGGAGAAACTTAAGGCGGTTGAACCGATTGATGTGGAGCGGCATTTCGCCGCGCTGCTGAAAAAGGAGCCGAACACCGCGTCGAGTATCCCGCAGGCCGAAGCGACGATGCTGGCCGAGGGATTGACCCCGACGGTGCATGTCCGCCCGTCGGACCTTCCCCGTCTGATTGAGTCCCGGCAGGTCATCTCGACTGCTGGTGTGCTCCGCACGATCATGGGGAGCCCCGTGGCGGCGGGCGCGGGGTATGAGACTGACCTGGACGGCACCTACGTCACCGGATCTGTGACGGTGTACCGGAACCAGATCGAAACTCATAACAGTTTCACCCCGGCGACGAACCTCCGGTTCACCGTGGCGGAGCGTGCCTTCGCCGTGGTGTGGCTGGGTACTTCTATCAAAATCAACGAAGGGAGCTAGCGGTGGCTGGCGTAATTTTCGAGACTGACGGTGATGTGGTGACGGTGTCGCCCATCATGGGTCGGCAGCAGGATTTCCAAGATGTAGCGGCGAAGCTCGTCGCCGCTGGCGAGGTTCAGACGGTCACCGCATCGCGTGGCGTGGCGCTCCGCGTCACCCGCGATACCGCTGTGGCGGCTGGTGTCCTCGAAGAGGATAAACCGGCGGCTCGGTCCGCCAAGAAAACGACTACTAAGAAGGACGGCTAAACAATGGCTGCAATCAACCAAGCACTCCCGGTTATTAAGGGCTTCCGGATGCGCGCGACCCGCGTGGGCCGCTGCGGACTCCCCCTAAAGGGCCCGAAGAACCAGATCGTCACCGACGGCTTCATCGAGTTCGGCATGGAGCGCGAAACCTCCGATGGTGACGACATCGAGCAGAAGAACGCGTCCGGTGTCGTGTGCGCGACCGACCGCACCGAAGACCAGTTCAAGCGCTACAACCTCACCCTCCAGTTGTGCGGCATTCAGCCGGACTTGCTGACGATGTTCACCGACCAGGCGGCGGTTCTCGACGCTGACGGCGACACCGCGGGTTTCCTACAGCAGACCGGTGGCAACACTTCCGGTTCCGTGGCGCTGGAGCTGTGGGCCGGTACTGGCGGCGGTGATGACTGCGAGGTGCCGGAAAACGACGACATTTTCAAGTCTGTTGAGGGTGGTAAGACTGGCGGTCAGTGGTGGTACATCCTGCTCCCCTGGGTGCGTGGTGCTACCCTGGGCGACCTGACCATCAACGGCACCGACGCGGCGGAGGTTACCGTGTCGGCGTACACCGGCAGCGGTGCTCATTGGGGCCAGGGTCCCTATAACGTCGTGCCGGGTGCGGATGGTAGCGCGGGTCGCCTGCTCGCCCCGGTGCCTGCTCGCACCCACCTGTTGATGCAGCGCACCACCATCGCACCCCCGGAGGTGACGAAGGGCGCGGTGGAGCTTACCGTGCCGTCCCCGTATTTCTCCGCTGCCTAATCATCCGGTATAGTGGTGGGTGGTGGCCCTACCGATTAGGGTCGCTGCCTCCGCTTCCAGATGTTGCGGTGGTGACAAGAAACCATTTTTTCTTGCGCGTACCCATGATTCCCCCGCTGTCCACTCACGGCGGGGGATTCGTGGTTGTATGCTGGTGGTGCGATGCTGCTTCACCGTCGGGTGTTTTCAACCGCTGTGGTGCTCGGCGGGGAGTTTGCCGCCCGGCTGGTGGGCAGTATCGCGCCGAGAATGAGGGATTGTCCGAATGAGCCCCGTTCCTGGTTGATGATGGTGTGGAGACCGTCGCCCCTTGTGGCCTTGTGATCTCGTTGTCTTGTGGTGAGCAGCGATTGATCCGGCGTATGGGTGCGGAGGACCATCATTACCCGGGGGCGGGGTTTATTCGTTTCCCGACCCGGGGAGGGGTGTCGTGGTTGGTAGCATTACCGGTATGAGTGACCTTTGCGAGTGGCCGGTAGACATGTCGTGCTTCCCCCCTATCCCGGAGGGTAAAGAGGATGTGGCCCGCCTGGCTGTGGATACGGCTACGGAGATTCTGTGGGCGCTGACGGGTCGGCAGTTCGGGGTGTGCCCGGCGGTGTATCACCCGGGGGTTGAGCAGTGTTTGCGGTGCGAGCCGACGCTGTGGCGGGGCGAGTGGTTCAACGTGGATGTGTCCACAGCGGAGTGTATGCGGATCGTGCTGCCCGGCCCGGTGTTCGAGGTGACTCGGGTGGAGCTTTCGGACGGGTCCGATGGTGAGTTCGCGGTGTCGGGGGATGCGGTGGTGGTGCGTGGGGCTCGCCCGACGGCGATTCACTACCAGCGGGGTATTCCCGCGCCCCCCTCGGCGGGGTTCATGGTTGGCAGGCTCGCGGCGGAGCGGTATCTACAATGTGTCGATTCCGGGCGGTGCCGACTCCCCAAATACGCCACGCAGGTGACCCGGCAGGGAGTGTCGGTGCACATGGCCGACCCGGCGGAGGTTATTGGGGAGGGGCTCACCGGCCTGCCGGAGGTTGATTCGTGGATACGGTCGGTGAACCCTAACGCACTAGCGGAGGACTCGGAGGTGCTCGGATAATGGCGAGGACCGATCAGGTGTCCGCCGCGCTGGTGCGGTGGATGGATAAAGCGTTCAACGATTCCGAGGCCCCACCGGTCGGTGGCGTGTCCGGGGGGACGGAGCTCCGCCCCGGCGTGAGTCTCCCCGCGTTGGACAATTTCGACACGTGCGTTCTCGCGTGGGTCATGTCCGGCATTAGGTTCCGGACGGAGACGTTCCCGTCGCCCGCGGAGATTCCGCAGTGCGGTGGGCGGCTCGCCGTCGAGTTCACCGTCGGCATCGCCCGATGTTCCGAAGCGTTGGGTGATGGTGGTGTCCTCCCGTCGATTGAGACGATGGAGCGGGAGTTCGCGATCCAAGAGGACGACAAGGACCGGTTGTGGGCGGCGACGTGCCGGGCGGCGAAGGAGCTGGAAATGGAGCATCACGTCCGCTCGTCGGCGTTGTACCCGGTTGAGGTGTACGGCCCGGAGGGTGGCACCGTGGCCGTGTACCGGTCCATAATTTTCGAGTTGATGTAGGAGATCAATCATGAGCAACAGTTTCAACATTCGTATCCGCTGGGTCCGCAACGTCATGGGCTGGCAGCGTGGAGACGAGACGACCGTTACCCGCACGGCCTATATTGACAACCTAATCGCTAATGGCATGGTGGTTGTGGTGGAGGATTTCGCTCCGCAGCCCCCGGCGGAGAACGCGACCCGGGCGGCGTGGGCGGAGTTCCTGACGAAGATGGGGATTGACTTCCACGAGCAGACCCCGCGCCGTGATTTAATCCGCATGTGGGATGACCGCACCGCCCCGGCTGCGGTGGACGATGGGAACCCGTCCGATGCCGAGTAGCGGTATCGTTTTCACCCCGAACCGGGCCGGCATAGCGGAGGTCACGGCGGGCGCGGCTGGGCCGGTGTTCAAGCTGGTGCGTAAAGCCCAGGCGGAAACACAACTCGTCGCGAACCGGATTACCCCCACGGATACTGGTCGTCTCCGCGGCGCGAATGAGACCACGCCGATTGTGGTGCAGGGAACGAAGGTCGTCGCCGGGGTGGAGAACAAGACGTCGTACGCAATGTTCGTTCATGAGGGCACGCGGGCGCATGTGATTGAGCCGAGGAATAAACGCGTCCTCGCGTGGGT
>NZ_JBQKDI010000026.1:0-7966 GCF_052121915.1 Collinsella sp. LCP19S3_B11 | reverse complement strand
CCTTTAATGTTAACAATATCTTTGACACCTTGATTAAAAACATTTGTCACTTTTTTATACTGGTTTGTATGGGTTAAAACAGCATCTCCGATATTGATTTCATCAATACGCTTGTACCCGCTGTTTGTCAGCACCAAGGTGTCTCCTGTAAAACAAGGGAAACTATAGGTAAACAAATCATGGTCAGGTATTGTGTTCGGGTCAATTTTACTAATATCTCCTAGATTCGGACAATCTCCGTGTATTGCATCATAACTTGATAAGGCATATTTATCTATCTCTGCAATTGCCACTACTTCATGCTCTATTCCTAAATTTCTAAGCGCCATGCGTTGTGTTCCTATTCCACTAAACGATTCAAATACTTTAATACATTTCATTCTACCACCTCTTCCAAAACCCTTAGCATCAAATCAGCATCACTATAAACCGAACCCCAATCTTCCATGTCAGAAACAAATGGGTTAGCATAATTCATTGCTATGCTCATAATGTGATAACAGCCGTTTTTTAAAAATTGGAAATCTTCTTCCGATATTCGGTACATCTCATCTGTTATCCCTTTTTCTCTACAAAATTCTTCGTACATTGCCATCTCTTTCATCTTATCGGCAATACCTTTGATTTCCACCAATTCTCTATCGCTGTAAGTGTCTAAATGCTTGATGACTTCAATCAATGTTTTTCTGACTTCTTCAATTTTCATTCTTCCACCTCTTCGTGGTATTCAAACCAAACTTTTTTGACATGTGGGTCGTCGCATAAATTGCTAATTACTTCCATTTCGAAATCTATTTTTTCTATATCTTGCATAGTTAGCCTATCGCTTTTAGGATTGAAATATTTATCGTACTTACAATTCAGTGTTTCTCCCATAAATTCTTGCGTATAATGTACAGTTACTTTCATTTCCCCACCCATTCTAAAATCCGAACCATCTCATCATCTGTTGGTAAATCATTCCGATAAATTCGCTCAATCCGCTTCTCTGGTATACCTGTCTGCGCGCTTGCTACCTCAAACGGTAGGTTGTTGCTGTTAATTTCTTTTTGCAATAACATAGCCACATCAAGCGGATTAAATGCATCTGATAGTTTCGGTGCGTGTTTTGCTCGGTTAACATATCTTCTGGATCGTATCATAAGTACTCCACCTATTTTTCAAAAAACATAAAAATCATACCGATAATAATAGCCCAAATAACAACTAAAATCCCTATTAGACAAGATAACATGATGAGATTAAATAAAAAGTCTAATATCGGCCAATCCATCACTCCACCTCTTCTTTCATTAGCAATTCAATCGCATACTTGTACGAATCAATAAGCGGTTCGGCATTTTCTCTGTCTTTGATGCGTTTCTCATCGTAAAGTTCCTGTATAGACTCTAAGGCTATTGTTAAGCATTCGATAGGTGTTACAAAGTCTTCTGTTATATAAAATTCCGGCATTTAATTCTCCTCCACAGGCACAGCAAACCGCCACAACCGTTCGTCTTTCTGTTTGATTTCAGTTTCTGTCAATTTATCTGTGTAACCGTTCAATCCGTTACCGCTGTGGAATAGATATTTGTTTGTTTTAATATTTTTAAACAGCTTCCCCGAGCTTACTCCTTCAATCTCAACCGTGTACAGTTTCTCTTTCTCGATCTCATAGCCGTCAAGCCAAGCACGAGCGAATGTGTCTTGGTTACGTTGTGCCCATCTAGAAGCAGCCATTGACTCCACTCGCTTATCATTGCAGATAGCCGAGCCAAATTCATCTATTGGACTGATTGCACCAAGCAAAGTCGCCTCGTTTGTTTTGCACCACTTAATCCACTCAGCCACAAACTTCGGAACTACCACTTTCTGCAGTTCGTGGATTTGGTTAATAATATGGATAGCTGCGTCTCGCATTATTGCAAAATCATCGTATGCTTGTGTGCTCTGTTTCTTAATTTCCTCAATCGCTTCTTGTTTATTCATCTGTTTCCTCTGCATGTTCCGCATTTTCAAAATGGCCATTAAATAATTCAAATTTCATTATATTCCTCTACTTCTATTTCAATCTTGTATTTATCCTTGATTTGGCTTAGACCACCAAATTCAAACGTCATGTACTTAATAATTTCATGGTTGTCGTCTGCCCATAGACCTGCATCCGTCATACCGTCAACTAACGCTTTTATGGTTGGATAAAAGTTTGGTGGATCCATTCGTCTTTTAGTTGGTGCGTAAATCGTCACCACAAGCCCGCAGGGGCGTTTTTTTGTGTAGGCAGTATATTTACCCTCAGATACTTTTAAACGCCCAATTTGGCGAAGATAGGCAGTAATTTTAGCCTTCTGTGTCCAATGTGGTCTATCATTAGCGTTCAACATTTCTTTTTTGTGTTTTGTATTTGATAAAATAAATTCAAATTTCAACTAATAGCCCTGCTTTTACTTTTTGTTTTTATGTTTAAAATGGCAACTCCAAATCATCAATATCGACAGGACTTGTTTTCCCAAATGATGAGGTCTCGTTTTTAGAATAATTATTTGGCTTACTTGCTGAACCATTTAAAAATGTGTCAATAATAATTTGTGGTGTCTTAATACCCTGACCTTGTTGATTTGTGTACTCGTTCAATCGGAATGTTCCTTCAATCTCTACTAACTGACCAACAGAACTTTCTAATTGTTGTATATTGTCACGAAAAGCGATTACATTGATATACCCATTCTTCCACTCTCCGTCATCTTCTTTCCCGTTTGAGAAGCTCATGCTTGCTGTCATCATGGCATCTGTCTTTTTGTTGTACTTATCGTTAAAGTTGATATAGCCTTTGTTTGTTACTTTCATTGATTATTCTCCAATTTATTTAATAGTCCATCTGCTAGTGAGATTTGTTCCATCGTTATGTCTTCGATTTTTGCGACTCCCAATTTCTCACAGAACCATCTCGTGATTGAACCGTCATTCTTACCTGTCCTATCGATAACGGACTGTATACCATTCTTATATGCTTCGACTACTTCTTTTGGTATTTTAGTCTTCGCTTCTTTTTTCTTCTCAATTTCATCAACTAATGAATCAACATCTTCTTCACCAATCCCAAACAGCCCTTGTAAAGCGTATTTTCCTGCATAGGAACTAACCGCCCCTGTCCATTGTGGAACTTGCATTTGTTGGACTTGTTTAAGCTCACCAGTCTTATAATCTTTTGTGTTGAGAATTGGTACTGTGTCAAGCTCTGAAAATCTAGTGGCATTGCGAACTTCATCATCTTTTGTTGCAGTTGCTGTAGCTTTAACAAATATTCTGCCACCAACTTCAACAAGATCATCAGACACGTTTATTTCCCAACCACTATTTAATGTTTTGAAATGTGTGAAAATATCTTCTGCATTTCTAAAAGAATACTTCACTCCCTGCTTGCTAACCTTGCCGATCTGCATTTTCGCTTGTAATTCTGCAAAATTCATTGTCATATCATTTTACCTGCAAACTTTCTTTCTCGATCAATGTTGCACCTTCTATAACCTCACCAGCTTTCAGATGTTTAGCCAGTTCAGTTTTGATAGGCTTGTATTCTAATTTCATGAATTCAAGAGGGATTTTTGTTTCGTCTGAAATATCGACTTGCTTAGATTTTCGGAGCGACACAGTGAACAACCCTGCTTCCACCTTTTTTTTATCGCTCATTTTCAAAGCACGTTCAATAGCTTCTTTGTATTTTTCCGCTTTAGCCTTTGCGTTTTTTTCTTTTTCGTAAAATTCCTGTTTTGCCTGTTTGAAACTCTCTGCATCAGAAACTGCATTTTTTAATAGCTTGACAAAATATTCGATATTCCGCTCCAAGTCTTCTTGGAAGTCAATACTTTCTAATGTATCGTTGAAGGTTTCATCGCCTAATTCCATTGCTTGCAATTCTGCGTAAACTCCTTCTAGTTCGTATAATAGTGCCATGTTATAAATCCTCCGTATTTACATCAGCATAATGCTTTACTATTGTTTTGATTAAACTCAATTGACGCTCGCCCTTGTTTGAAATTTCTTCCGCATAACGGGAAATGTCATTTCCGTCTCGTTCTAACGATGTTTTCAGATGCTTCAAAATACGATCTAATTGCTCGTCTTTAACTCCAGCAAAAACCTTTTCTGTGTCACCGTCTTCGTCAGTTTCAATCTTATACGCTTTATTTGATTCAATATATTCATCAACCAACTTTATAGTGCTTCTTTCTGGACGAGAAACCCATTTGTTAGCTGTCTCAGCAATTTCTAAAATCATTGTTGCAAGCATTTTTGTTTCGTTTGACATTGTCATTTTCTTTTCCTCTTTTGTCTTTCTTTTTCGCTATTGGTAGCCCATCGCTACATTGTCTTTCCATTCGTCATAGGCTCTGTCTTCGTCTTCTGGTTCTGGTAACGCATCTTTGTAGATGACAACCAATTGCTCAGATAAGCATTTAGGACAGTTTAGCTCGCAGTCGTCTTCGTTTGTCACTGTGCTATATGATTGACATTCCTTGCATCGGATTGTGTATTTAATCATCAGCACCCTCCATTGCCTCTAACTCAGCAAAGAGTTCTGCTAACTTTGCTTGTCCTTCTGTAGTCTGTTCGGTCTTTACTGGCTCGGTTGACCAAGTTGGAACATTTGTTCGCTGAGGTTGTGTATTGTTTCCACTGTTAGAGTAGTTGACCTTTTGTTCGATTCGCTGTCGTTCTCGCTCTTCGACTTGGACAATAGTCTTAATGCCATTCTGTTTCCAATTGCGTAGGATAGCCAAGATATATTTGAAATTCCGTTTGCCGTTGTCAGCAGCTTCTGTAATTGCTCTGATAACAACATCAACATCCATACCATCTAAAGTGACATATTCGGTCAGTTGCTGAAACTGAAAACCATCTAATGGACCAATTCTTTGTTGATAATAATTTTGAATGCTTGTGCCGGTGGTGGTTTTTTTATCATCTACATCTAACTCTATATTTATATCTATATCTTTCTCTATTTCTTTCTCTATCTCTATCTCTATCTCTGGTGGAGATTTCTCCGTTCCTATGGTGGAGATTTCTCCAAGTCGCTTTATTTTGTTATATTCTGCTCGTTTTCTATCAGCATCTTTGCTTGATTTTCCTACAAAATTTTTGATATTGGTCATATAGATTGCGCCGTTATCCAAAATCTCAATAAGTTGTAAGTCCTTAAATATATTTACAGCTTTCTCAACAGTTCCGACTTGATGCCTTGTAATAGTTGCCAACATATGCGAATTATACGGGATAAGGTTGTTAAACATGAGAATACCATCGTTTTTAAGGCTTCTTAGATATAATTTCAATAAGATATTGCTGTAAATATAGCCATCTGGCATACTTTCCAAAACGACAGCTTCATCACTTTCAAAGAAATCTTCCTTTAGTTTTAAGTAATAATATTTTCTATTGTCTGCCATTTATACCTCGTCTCCAATACTCTTCAAAATCAATGTTGCGTTGAATTCGTGCGGTTTCAAGTGTGGTTTCTGCCTGCTTCACATTCGCTCTCATACCAATTTCAAGTTCTTCCTTGGTCATAGCCATATATAACCCAAATGGTGCTGTCTTATGGCTGCCTACTGGATGTCCTTTCTTTTTGATGGCTTCTAGCACATTTTGCAAAGTGCGTCTACCTAGCTTTGTTCGTTCCTGCACTTTTTCAAATTTGATAGGGTTATCGAAGCGATACGGTAGGATAATGTTCAACACGTTTGCTTCAACAGTCGTCAGTTCCGTCATCTTCCAATATCCTTTCAATATCTTCTAAATGCTCTACATCCCCTGTCCGCTGAAATTTTTTAAGCGATTTGCTGATTTGCTTTAGTTTTTCTTTGTCAGTCATCCAGTTTCTCCAATTCAAGTACTAGGTTTACATATGCTTCATAACTCTTACCAGATTTTTCGTTGTCTTTATAAGCCTTTTCAATCAATTCTTGACCTGTGCCAGAAAAACAGCCAACATTCCACATTTTGTTTGATTTTGTGTAAGTAAACCATCTAAAACTGGACCATGTGTTTTTAAAAACGATATAGTCGCTTGTCTTTGATACCCTAGCGTTGCCAGATACCTGAGCGTTGCCAGATACCCTAGCGTTGCCAGTTACCAAAGCGTTGCCAGATACCTGAGCGTTGCCAGTTACCAAAGCGTTGCCAGATACCTGAGCGCTGCCAGTTACCCAAGCGTTGCCAGTTACCCAAGCGTCGCCATATACCCGAGCGTCGCCAAATACCCAAGCGTTGCCAGATTGAGATAGGTTACCTTCCTTCTCGATATATCCGCCTTTTTCATCTACTTCTACACTTCCAAAAGCAACCTTGGATCTTATGCGGAATAGTTTCCTACCGAACGTTTCGATGGTGTCATCGAGCAATAATTCAAATTTTTTATTCATTTTCAATTCCTTTCATTACGCAAATTACACAATTTCTTTACACGGCCCTTTAGCCAACGTTGCCTGGGCCATTTTGGTAAATGTAGCCCGTTCCATGGCAATCCCTTTTTGCACCAGGAGCCAATCTTCTTGTTCTTTCAGCGCTTTCAAATCCCGCTCTTTTCGCTCACGCTCCAGTTTACGAATTTCAAAGATAGCATTTGATGCGCTAAGCATCACGATAAATCCAAGGACTGCTAGTCCACCGATAATTTCTGACATATTATGCTCCTTTCTATTCTTGTTCTGTGTCATTAGCTTTCTTTTTAAAGAAATATAACTCAATATCTTCGCCTGAGATAGATAACAATTCCATAGCTTTAGAAATTTCTGGTTGTTTCCAAATTGTTTTGTTATTTAATTTATCATAAATGGATTTGGCTGTTATTCCAGATGCTTTGGCAAAACTTTCTCTAGTTCCAAATTTCTCGATAATTTTTCCTTCTAGTTTTGAATAATCGTAAACCATGTTTGCTCCTTTCTTTATTTTATAGTCTTATTATACACTAATAAAAACAATAATGCAACACTTTTTATTATTTTTTTGATATTTTTTTGTTTCTTATCCTAAACTTTTCTTATTTCTACTATATAATATAACGTTTTAAAATTTATTTATAAAAACACTTGACATAGTCACATGACCATGATATAATTAAACCATAAAGATAACAAAAGCCCGCAGGGCAGGAGGAAATTAAAATGAAATACGATAACATGGAAACTATACACGAGGCTTTTAATGAAATATACGAGTCAGCTGTTGAGGGTTACGATAGCAAAGAAAAATTTGATGAATATCTAGCAAAACACGGTTGTATCTCAGGTATGGTTGACGGATTGATCTATTTTTGGGAAACAACTGAATTATTTGATAACTTTGAGGATGAATGCAACGATTGGCTTGAGGAATTGACAGAAGAAACCGGGTTAAATCCTTTTGAATTATTCCACAATTGGGACGTTGCTATTAACTCAGAGTATAATAAAAACACTGTAATTTGGGCAATGTTTGAAGAATATGTCGCGACAATGGAAACAGAATAAGACTATACAGTTCAAGCCGTCAGTAGGCTTGCGAGGGTCTGCTAGTCATTAAAAAATAAAAACATTTTTTGGAGGAAAACAAAATGGAACAAACAAAAGAATTGCAAAAGGTTAGTGAAACTTTTAGGACAACAAAAGAAATGACTTTACACAAGAAACAAATGATTGAAGGTATATGCGAATTTTTTGGTGTCACTAGGCAAGAAATGAGGTTACAACTTGGTACAATTGTTTTACAAGGCAATTATAACGGACAATGGCAAAATATAACTAGTGTTATAATAGATTTTCCAATGTGGATTAAAAATAAAAATTGGACGGATTATCGCTTAAAAACTCATGTGGTTAAAATAAAATAGTCAAAAGGGCTTGGTATAATCAATAACTTACAACTAATTAAAGGCAATCAGAAAGGAATAAACAAAATGCAAAAAGAGATCAAAAAACGTAGAGGGTAACCAACACAAGCTCAACAG
>NZ_JBQKDI010000025.1:0-8017 GCF_052121915.1 Collinsella sp. LCP19S3_B11 | reverse complement strand
CAAGCCGTGACCGGAATCGGTGAAAATACGTTAGCGCAACCGGTGAAACCGCCTTTGCGCGAACGGCGCGCCTGTTTAGCGAAACTGGTGAAAAATAGATTGACGCTAACACGACGTAGCCAGGTGCGCGGAGACGGGACGCACGAGGGATACGGGAGAGGGGTCGGGGCGGTTCGGCGGCTGCCGGAGCTATCGCCTGCACCCGCCCCGGGGAATGGTTGGCGGACCCGTCGCCCGGGCACGCCCCCGGGGAGGCCGGGGTGCCCGGGGCCGGGTGCCCTAGTTCTCCTCGGCCTCCTCGGCGAGGCGCTGGGCGGCCAGCTCGGGGGTGAGGCCCTTGTACTCGGTCTCGCGGCCCTTGGCGCTGACGACGCGGACGACCTCGCCGATGAGCATGAGCACGATGAAGATGATGATCATCGGGACCTTCTCGCCGACCTCGGCGGCGGAGAACGGCACCAGCGTCGCGACGATGGCCAGGATCAGCTCGATGCAGGGGATGGCCAGCATGACCTTCATCATCGCGCCCTTGAACGGGAACGTGAAGATGCGCTCGCGGTTCGGGTCGTTCTTGCGGAGGTTGAGGAACGCCGGGAACATCGGGATGTAGGTGAGCAGCAGGAAGACGACGGAGGTGCCGAAGAGCATCCAGAAGACGCCGTTGGAGATGGCGTCGACGGGAACGAGCTGCAGGCAGAGGACCAGGGAGGCGACGACGGCGTTGACCAGGTTGGCGCCGTTGGGCATGTCGTCCTCGGAGATCATCGAGGCGAAGACCTTGGGCATGTTGCCGTGCTCGGCGGCGTAGCGGGCGACGGAGTTGACGCCGAAGGACCAGGCGGCCATGTTGGCGAACAGGGTGATCAGGAAGGCGATGCAGATGACCTTGAAGAGCACGGAATCGCCCACCATGGTCTGGACTGCGACGATCATGCCGTAGTCGGGGTCGATGGAGTCGGCCGGGATGGCGGCGCCGATGCCGAAGCCAGCGAACAGGTAGATGGCGCCAATGGTCAGGCCGCCCAGGATGATGGACTTCGGAATGTCGTGGGTCGGGTTCTCCATGTCCTTGGCGAAGGTGCAGATGACCTCGAAGCCCGTGAAGTTGAAGATGATGATGGACAGGTAGCCCAGGGCGTTGGTGTTGGTGAGCTCGGGCAGGAAGGTGGCGGCGGACATGTCGTTCGCGAAACCGTTCTCCATGGCATACCAGATGCCCAGGGCGCCGACGATGACGGCAACGGCGACCTTGATCAGGGCGCCACCGTTGAGGACCCACTCGGAGTCGGCCGCCTTGGAGCGGCCCATGAGGTAGACGATCCACACGAAGGCGAGCTCGATGCCCATCTTGGCGATCAGGTTGAACTCGACGCCGAAGACCATGCCCAGGATGTCGGGGAACATGGTCGCCAGCGAGGCGATCCACAGGGGGTAGTTGACCCAGTAGTAGTACGAAATGCGGGCGCCCCACTTGTCGCCCAGGCCATCGCGTACCCAGTCGTAAATGCCGCCCTCGCCGTCATAGGTGGTGCCGAGCTCGGCGACGACCATGCCGTAAGGGAGCAGGAAGGTCAGGATCAGGAAGATCCACCAGAAGAACTGCTGGTTGCCAATGGCAGCAGCAGGAGCGGCGGCCTCGCAAACGAAGACGACGCAGATGATGGTCGAAATGACCGTCAGGAAGGAAAGCTTTTTCTTTCCGTCACTCATATTTAATCCTTTGCTCAGTCGTTTTCAGACAGGGCGCCAGTGCTTACGCGCAGTGGCGCAGATGATGGGCAGCAAGAGACAAGCATCTGCTGCCGCCCATCAGAAAGCATCGTACAGGCCATACCACACGTCGGTGTAGATGAAGTCGGCGCCCTTGATGCACTCGGTTGTCGTCGGAGACTTTGCAGTTCTCCTCGCCGATGGCCATGAGGTCGCCCATCTCCTGCGAAGGCGGGCGAGCCGTAGCTCGCCCGACCTGGTACGTCTTACAGACCGTGCTTACCGAGAGCGGCCATGCGCTCATTGATGGTGGCGCGGTATGCCGCAGCCTTCTGCTCGTCGGGCTCGCTCTGGGGGCACAGAGTGGCCAGGATGGCGCGAATGGAGTGCTTGCGGTTCTCGGCCTCGACCCAGCACAGGGAGCGCTCGGGATCGTCCATGACCTCGTCGACGACTTCCTCGCCACGGTTGGCGGGCAGGCAGTGCATGAACATGCTGTTCGGACCGGCAACGTTCATCATATCCCAGGTCACCTGGTACTTCGGATAGAACACATCCATGTAGCTGGAGCTGGAGACCTCACTGTCGTAGAGGCCGTACCACACATCGGTGTACACGAAGTCGGCGCCCTCGATGCAGGAAATGTCGTCGGAAATGGTGATGGTGCCGCCGGAGACCTTGCAGTTCTCCTCGCCGATAGCCATGAGATGCTTGCCGAACTCGGCGCGCTCCTCATCGGTGCCAATATGCAGGCAGCCGTCGGGAATCTGATGCCCCTTCGGTCCGAACTGCACGAAGTCCATGCCCATCTTCGTGCAGATGAACATGAGCGACGCGCAGGTCTGGGTGGCATCGCCGATCCAGGCAAACTTGCAGTCCTCGATCTTCTTACCGGCGGGCAAGTTCTCGATCATGGTCATGAGGTCGCCGAGCTCCTGGGTGGGATGGTTGTACTCGCTCATGCCGTTGATGACGGGGGCCGCGGAGTACTTCGCCAAGCTCACTACATCCTTATGACGATCGACGCAGGCCATGAGGATGTCGACGAGGCTTCCCATAACGCGGCCGGAGTCCTCGATGGACTCATGGCCACCCAGCTGGATGGAGCCGGGGCCGAAGAACTGGGCGTGACCGCCGAGGTCGCTCATGGCCGTCTCGAAGGAGATGCGGGTACGGGTGGACACCTGCTGGAAGATCATGCCGAGGGTCTTGTCCTTCAGCAGGTGCGGGTACTCGCCGCCCTCCTTGATGAGCCCCTTCATGGCGATGGCCAGATCTACCATGCCGAGCAGCTCTTCTTTTGTGAAGTCGTTGGTGTCGATGTAATCTTTGACCATTGAAATCTCCTTCAAAATTCGTTGGCCGGACCGCCCCTTGCGGACCGTGCTCCCATGAAGCGCCCCGAAATGAGCGAGACGCTCCCTTGCGCCACACAGCATGGGGCGCACCCGTAGTTTTGAGAAGAGATAACCAGGATTATTTTCAGATTACATTAGCTCACCGCACACCTTACCCTGGCTAATCCTAGCTAATCCTAACTAATCCTAACTAGTCCTAACGCCTAGACGGATTGATATTGAACTGGTTTCTTCGCCCTGTGCGCCGCTGTCAACACCTTGCGCCTCCGTTCTAAGGAACCGACGCGCCCGACGCCCAAGAATACGTAGACGAGCTGCTCCTCGCCCTCTGCGAGCACTGTCACCTGACCGCGCGCGAGCGCATCATCTTGAAAGAGGTGCTGCAGGGCAAGGACAACCAGGACATCGCCAGTTCGCCGCAACTGGCCCTGGGCACCGTGCAGGCCCATGTGCACAACATTCTGAAGAAAACCGGCACCACCACCCGCCAAGAACTCACCCAGCTGTTCTGGAAGGGATGAAGAACGGCCGAAGACGGCTGATCCCGTAGGGGGCGGCCGCAGCCGGTGTGAGGGAGATTGGATACAGACTTAACGGAGTCGACCCCGACGATGGTCAGCTTGGCATCGTCGATGTTCACGGTGAACTGGTCGGTCACGTCATTGCCGTCGGAATCGATGACGACAGCTTGGCCGGAAACCTTGACAGGGTACTCGCCCGCATCGGTGCCCGTTGCAGAAGCCTCAACGCCGGAAACGTAGAAGGTCTGACCATTGATCTGGAACTCCAGGGCCTCGAAACCGGATACGGACTTCTCGGTGCCGTCGTAGGTCACGGACTTGGAATTGGGAGTGAGGGTAATCTGGTGCTTCTCGCTACGGTCGGTAACGGTCAAGGTTCCATACGTCTTGTTGATCTGATAGTTGTCCAGATTGGTTCCCTCGTTGGGGATGCATTCGAACGCATTCTCGGAGGAGCCGACGATCTTCTGCGAGCCGGTGAAAGAATAGGTGGCACCTTGGCCATCGACCCAACCAGTATCCCGGGCAGCCTCCCCAACGGTGACCTTGTGATTGGTCAGGGGCTTGCCGTCGTACTCCTTGGAACCACTCGCGGAGGTCAGGGTGACCGGACGCTTTTCGACCGTCAATTTACCTTCGTTCTTCACGATGTTGTAGTATTCGGCAATAGACGGGTCGAGCGTTACACGAATCGCATTTTTCGATATGCCACAATCGGTCTGAGAACCTACAAACTCTATTTCCATATGGTGAATAATAACCGAGTCTTTGTTGGCTATGCGTCGTTTGAATGTAATTACTCTCTAATAAATCATATTTGTTACTTTTCAGCACCACCAAACCAGATTCTGCCTCCTTCGAACCAGGCACCCACCCCATCAAGATCACGAAGCATCCCCGCCCTCAGCCTCGACCTGCTAGTCATGTGCCTGTTCACCTTGGAGAAAGCATGCCAAAGGCAGCGCTGGACCATGGTTTGCGGCCACACCTCCGCGACCGCGCGATGAGGACGACGAGGTCCCTGGCGAGGTATATGCCGTCGGCGAAGACGACCCTGTGGACCTCGTCGACGCACTCGGGCATGGGCCAGACCTCCCGGAACTCGGCCGTCCTGCTCCTGAAGGCCCGCCCGCCGCAGTAGGGGCAATAGACGGCCTTCATGGGCACCTCTTCCGAAAAGGTATTTAACGGTTCCGGAAAAGGTTATCTGCCTGCGGGAACGATAGGCAACCGGACACACATTCTGTCCGAGCGGTTAAAAGCGGGCACGGTATTTATACGGCTAAAAAAGGGGCATCGACCTGCGCCGATGCCCCCCAACAGGACACACGTTTTGTCCTATAAGCCTTAGCCAACAGATTGCCTGCACAAAAAACATGGCCACCCGCAAAGGGTGGCCATGTAGATTCTATCTGCAAGAAATCTTTTGCGTGCGTGGTGTGCTTTCGCGCATTCAGTCATGCGCACCTTCGCGCTTTCACACTCTAGCACGTTCATGCGTTCATGCGTTCACGCTTTCCGTATTCTCGCGTTCGCGCTTTCGTACTGGTCTATTCGCCTGTGCGAATTACCACGTGCGGGAATTCATCTGGCGGAACTGAGCAACGGTTGGAGCGTGCGAATTCATGCCGCCGTCAACGTTGATGATCTGTCCCGTGGTGTAGGTACTTTCATCGGAGCCAAAATATACGGCTGCATGAGCAATGTCTTCTGGGCAACCGTAGCGGTTAACCATGATGCTACCCAAGAAGATATCTTTGAGCATCTGAGGAACCTTTGCCTCGTTTTCTGGCGTAACAATCAAGCCTGGACGGATGCAATTGCAGCGGATGTTGTCTTTGCCGTATTGCAAGGCAACGTATTGCGTGAAGATGTCTACGCCCGCCTTGGCGCATGCATAAGCGGTAGAACCTAAGTCGCCTGCACATGATGCCATAGAGCCAATGTTGACGATTGCGCCGCCACCAATTTCTTTCATGTAGGGGATAGCGCACTTCGTTGCATAGAAGGTGCCGCGCAGGTCGCTTTCCAAAATAGCGTCCCACATTTCAAGGGTGAGCTCGTCAACACGACCGTCCTTGAGGGCAACGTTTGCTGCATTGTTTACCAAAATATCGAGCTTGCCGTATTGCTCTACAGTGTCTGCAATAAGCGCTTCGATGCTTGCTGGTTCGGTAATGTCGAAATAGTGGAAGCTTGCCTTGCCGCCTGCTTCAACAATTTGATCAACTACAACTTGGCCTTTTTCGGCACGACGACCACTAATAACAACCGTTGCGCCCTCGGCTGCGTATACCTTTGCGATACCGATGCCAATGCCGCTGGTGGAACCCGTTACGATAGCAACTTTGCCTTCGAGTCTACCCATTGTGTTCCCTTTCTCGTTCAAATAGTCGATAAGGTATTTGTATTCCTTTTTTGCGTGTTTGTGAATATTTGCATAGAAAAAGCGGATGGCAGGCGTGTGGATTTCGGCAGGAAGGGAAGGGGCCGGCCGCGTTGCGTGCACTGCCGTATTCTTTTCTGCAGGAAAATATGTTGAGCTGCTCGTTTTTCTGTTTGAATAGTAGACAGATTTAGCATGGTCAGAGGCTGCTAGCAAACAATTTACCCCCTCAACAAAACGCTTGCTCTCTGACATGCCATGCTCGCGCACAAAGTTGGGGCCTTCCCAGACGGGAAGGCCCCTTTGCTGATTATCTTAGCGCTTCATTTCAATGGAGCTGCACCAATGGTATCCGTGCTTATTTATAGTTGTTGCGCTTTCTGAACGTGAAGAGCGCCCCAGCACCGGCAGCGATCGCCACGCCGCAGATGCCCATCAGGTACAGGGCGGCGCTATCGCCGGTGTGAGGGAGATTGGATACAGACTTATCGGAGTCGCCCCCGACGATGGTCAGCTTGGCATCGTCGATGTTCACGGTGAACTGGTCGGTCACATCGTTGCCGTCGGAATCGATGACGACAGCTTGGCCGGAAACCTTGACAGGGTACTCGCCTGCATCGGTGCCCGTTGCAGAAGCCTCAACGCCGGAAACGTAGAAGGTCTGACCATTGATCTGGAACTCCAGGGTCTCGAAACCGGATACGGACTTCTCGGTGCCATCGTAGGTCACGGACTTGGAGTTAGGAGTGAGGGTGATATGGTACTTCTCGCTACGATCGGTAACGGTCAGGGTTCCATACGTCTTGTTGATCTGATAGTTGTCCAGATTGGTTCCCTCGTTAGGGATGCATTCGAATACATTCTCAGAGGAGCCGACGATCTTCTGCGAGCCGGTGAAAGAATAGGTGGCACCTTGGCCATCGACCCAACCAGTATCCCGGGCAGCCTCCCCAACGGTGACCTTGTGATTGGTCAAGGGCTTGCCGTCGTACTCCTTCGAACCACTCGCGGAGGTCAGGGTGACCGGACGCTGTGCGACATTCAATGGAGCATAACTAATGGTAATAGCGTAGTGTTCCTTGAAGTATTCCTCACTACCCGAAGGAAACTCTACGTCAAACGTATTATCCGATTCGCCAGCATTCGTCTGAGAACCGGTCATCGTGTATTTAACTCTGTCTCTGTCAGCAGAAATCCAACCCTCCCCATCTTCATTAATTCCTGTGACAGTAAGAGGGGTGCCGTCATAGATCTTTTCGCCATACGAGGAAGACAAACGTACGGTACGCTTTCTAATCTTGATTCGAATTGTCTCTTCATCCAAATCACCTCCCGAAACCTTCAAAATCACGCTGCCGATTTCAGTTCCCGTCACAGTAACGCGAGATGGATCATCCGTTTTCTTTACAGTGATAGCTCCAGTTTCGCCGTCCTTTTCCCAGCTCCAATCATAACTTGACCTTTCTGTCAAGTTATGATAGCTCGTAATTTCATACCAAAAAATCGGGTCTGTTTTGCCTTTTATTCCCTTAAGCTCGGAGTCGCCTCCCGTATCAGCGAAAGCTGCGACGGGCAGAAAAGATGCTGCCAGCACTGCCGCCAGCATCACCCTCGCAAATCTTTTCGCAAGCGATTGGGAGAGAACTGCAGTTGCGACCTCTCCCCATTTGGAGAATTTGGCATCCATGAAGCTCATGTCTGCTCCAATCGCATCGAATTGAACCAACGTAAAACGCAACACGACGTACAGTTTGTTGCTGCGTTTTTTCCATACGGTAAAGAATAACCGAATCTTTGTTGGCTATGCGTCGTTTGAATGTAATTACCCCTCTAATAAATCATATTTGTTACTTTTCAGCACCACCAAACCAGATTCTGCCTCCTTCGAACCAGGCACCCACCCCATCAAGACCACGAAGCATCCCCGCCCAGGGTTGATTTCCGATCTCAGCCGAACACATTGAGCTGATGGCACGCTCCCGCAGTCAACCGAACGCCCCCGAGGTCCTATCCGGGACCCGGGGGCGGCATTTTCCCAGTTG
>NZ_JBQKDI010000024.1:0-15580 GCF_052121915.1 Collinsella sp. LCP19S3_B11 | reverse complement strand
AGCCGTGACCGGAATCGGTGAAAATACGTTAGCGCAACCGGTGAAACCGCCTTTGCGCGAACGGCGCGCCTGTTTAGCGAAACTGGTGAAAAATAGATTGACGCTAACAAGGCCGTCGGCAGCGTGTGGGGCGACCCCACCGAGGGTGCGGACAGCTACTTCCGCACCTTCGCCGACACGCCCAAGAGCATCGTGCGTGCGGCGGCGCTGCTCCACGACATACCCGTGATCATCGACGAGCTGCAGAGCAAGGGCGCCGTGGGCGGCCAGGCGGGCAAGCGGCAGGTTGTGGAGGACCTGCTCTACTCGCTCTCGCTCGGGCACGAGCGCGGGGCGCTGAACAGCGACCGGACGATGATGAGGGCGGGCTCGTGGCGCTGCCTGACGATAGCCACGGGCGAGATCCCCATCGTGGGCTCCTCCACGCAGCAGGGCGCGGCGAACCGCACCCTCGAGCTCTGCGCCGAGCCCTTCGAGGACGTGCGCGCCGCCCAGGCTATGCACCACCTCGTCTCTGCGCAGCACGGAACCGCGGGGCGGGCATACGTGGCGGCGCTGAGGCGAAACGACGCGGCCTTCTACGCGGGGCAGTTCTCCTCCGTGCGCGACGCCGTGTGCGCCGCCGCCGGCGGGCACCCGCAGGCCGACAACGTGGCGCTGCTCGCGCTCGCGGACGCCCTCGCGCAGTTCTACGTGTTCGCGCCGGGCAGCGACTGGGCGGCGTGCCTGGAGGGCGCGATGCTGATGGCGCGCTGGGCGCTCGTGAACGCCACGGGCGCGGACGGCGGCGACACCGACGTGAAGGCCATACAGTTCGTGGCCGAGTGGCTGGTGCGCAACCGCCTGCACTTCGAGAGCTCGGCGGAGATGGACCGGCTCGAGCGCTGGGGCTCCGTGAAGCAGTACCGGGACCGCCCCGGCTTCTGCTGGTGGGTCTTCTCGTCCGTGCTCGACCAGGCGCTCGCGGGCACCAACTTCGACCGGCAGAAGACGCTCAGGCGCATGGCCGACGAGGGCGTGCTGCTGCCGGGCTCCGGGCGCGGGTTCACGCGGCAGAAGCGCTTCGGCGACTCGCGGGTGTACTGCGTGTGCGTGGACAACGCGGCGATGGAGGGCCTGCTCGAGCGGGCGGCGGGCGCGCCGCCGGCGGTGGCGCCGTCTCAAGGGGGCGGGCCATGCTGAGACACGGGTCGAGACGCCCCTGGCGGCTGGTGAGGGTAGGCGTCCCCTCCTCATGTCTCAACGTCTTGACGGGGACGAGACATAGGGGGCTCTCGCGCGTGGGCGGGCGCACGCGCGCGCATGTGCGCGCGGGGGCCTTGGGTGCTGTTTCGGTCGAGACGTTGAGACGGGCGGCGTTCTCGCTGGTGGCGGGGGTGTTCTGCGTCTCAGGCGGGCTCGAGACGGGGGCGCGGCGCGGCTTGAGACGCGGCGGGAGGTGGATGCCGTGAGCTGGTGGACAGAGGAGCAGGACGACGTCCTGCGCGAGGTGAGCTTCCGGGGCGCGGCCTACGCGGCGGCCGAGATAGAGCGGCGCTGCGGCGTGCGCCACTCGGTGCGGGCGGTGGAGATGCGGGCTCGCGGATCCACTGCTCGCTCGCCGTGCAGACGGTGTGCCCGCAGTGCGGCGCCGTGGGCGTGAAGATCAACCGGCAGACCGGGATGTGCCGGCTCTGCACGGAGCGCTACCACCTGGAGCAGGAGCGCGCCTTCAACGAGCAGCTCGAGCGCGAGCGGGTACGCGCGGAGGAGTCCGCCGAGCTCGAGGAGATTCGGCGCGAGCGCGACATGATACGGCAGCGGAACTCGCGGCTGTGTAGGAAGTACGGGCTCAAGGGGCGGCGGGAGCGCGGACGTACCAAATAATGCGCCGCTCACCCTCACCCGATTCTAAGCCCACGTCTCCAGGGGTATAAGTGGACTACCTTGGCAAACTGTCGAGAAAGGACAGATGATGGGCTTCAAAATCAAGTACACCTACCCTGACGGCGAGACCGAAATCGAAGACGAGGTTTACGACACCGAACAGCAGGCTGTGTGGGCGGCCGAGGATGGGGTGAACGGCTTCGCGACAGGTGCTGAGATTCTTGATGATATGGGCGAAGACTTCATGGAGGGCTCCCTCGAGTACGAAATCATCGAAGAGTAGCTCTGTCGGACAACCTGAATGAACAGCGGACACCTCGTGTGGGTGTCCGCTTTTCGATTTGAACGTGACCGTCATGACGTTAGATTGGGGAAGAGGATGGTAAAGAGAGGGCGGAACAAGCTGGATGCGACTTCGTTCAGCAAGCTTTATGACGACTATGGCGCTGAGGTCGCCAACGCCGTCCTTTATAGCGTGAACACCGGTCACGTGACCACAGAGGAGGTCGAGAGGAAGATATACGAGAACGAGTCCAAGGAGGACTACTCTGCGAGGCTGAAGGCGGAGTGGGCAGATGAGGAGTAGTTTGTAGGCAAAACTATGCGGCGAGGGGCGCCTTTTCAAGGGCGCCCTTTCCTTGCCTTTTGTGACGCGACGTGAGAATCCACCGTGAGAGGTTCTATCGACCTTCACGGGGTGATACGCATGGCGAGGCGTCCGAAGCTGACGCAGGAGATGGTGGACGAGGCTATTGCGCTCAAGGCGGACGGCCTCTCCAATGGCGACATCATCTGCGCGCTGGGCATCCACGAGTCGACGTTCTACCGCTGGATCGGAGATCCCAAGAACAAGCTGCAGAGCGCGTTAAGCGAGGGGCTAAAAAGGAGGAGTCGGCGTTCAAGCGGACGCTGCTCACCACGATCCGCTCGGCGGCGCTGGCGCGCAACCAGTACTGGACGGCGGCGGCGTGGCTGCTGGAGCGCAAGTACCCCGACGAGTTCGGCAAGGCGGAGCGCAAGAGCGACGAGGGCCGCGAGGACGCGGCGCCCAGGATCGTGCTCGGCGTGGTGGCCCCGCCGGTGCAGCAGACGCTGCCGCTGGACGGGCTCGGCGAGGGGCGCGCCGATGATTGACGCCTCCTCGCTCGTGATCCCGGCCTTCCACGACGTGCTCGGCGACGTGATGGCCCACGGGCACACTCACTACTGGCTGCACGGCGGGCGCGGCTCCACGAAGAGCTCGTTCATCAGCGTGTGCATCGTCCTTCTCCTCCTGGCGCACCCGGAGACGAACGCCGTGGTGGTGCGGCGCTTCTCGAACACGCTGCGCGACTCAGTGTTCCAGCAGGTGACGTGGGCCATCGCGGAGCTGGGGCTCGAGCGGTGGTTCCGCGCCCGCATCTCGCCGATGGAGATCACGTACCTGCCCACGGGTCAGCGCATCGTGTTCCGCGGTGCCGACGACCCGCTCAAGCTCAAGGGCGTGAAGTTCACGCGCGGATACTGCGCCGTCACGTGGTTCGAGGAGCTCGACCAGTTCGACGGGATCGACGCGGTGCGGAGCATCCTGAACTCGCTTAGGCGCGGCGGCGAGGACTTCTGGATCTTCTACAGTTACAACCCTCCCCGAACGCTCTGGAGCTGGGTGAACCGCAAGAAGCTGGAGCGCGAGCGGCGCTCGGACACGCTCGTGCGGCAGTCGAGCTACCTCGACGTGATCGAGAGCCACCCGGAGTGGCTGGGCGGGCCCTTCGTGGAGGAGGCCGAGTACCTGCGCGAGGTCGACGAGCAGGCGTGGCGCTCTGAGTACCTGGGAGAGGTCACGGGGACGGGCGGCTCGGTGTTCAACAACGTCGTGAGCGTGCGCCTGTCCGACGCGACGTGCCGGGGCTTCTCGCGCACGCGGTGCGGCGTGGACTGGGGATGGTTCCCGGACCCGTGGCGGTTCGTGCGCTGCGGGTGGGAGCCCGGCGAGCGGCGGCTCACGATCTTCGGAGAGCTCTCGGCCAACAGGAAGACGCCCTCGGAGACGGCGGCGCTCGTCGTGGGCGCGCTCACCTACGCCGACGAGCCCGGGGAGGACGCCTATCTCCACGACGAGCTGATCTGGTGCGACGACACGCCGGACGGTAAGCAGTCGATGGCGGTGTGGCGGCGCGAGGCGGGGCTGCGCGTGCGGCCGGCGCGGAAGTCGAACATGCGCAGGCTCAGCTACGAGTGGCTGGCGGGGCTGCGTGAGATCTGCATCGACCCGGAGCGGGCGCCGCTGGCCTACGAGGAGTTCCGCCTCAAGGAGTACGAGCGCGACCGCGACGGCACGTGGCTCGACGATATCCCGGACGGCAACGACCACTCGATCGATGCGGTGCGCTACGCGATGATGGACGACGTGCTGAGGGGTTAAAGCTTGCGGGCGTTCTTCTCGACAGCTAAATGATGGTGCATGTATGTATGGAAGTGCGATAGCCGGAAAGGGTTGTCGCGCGTTCTTCTCGCCTAAAATGAAATAGTCAATTGCAGCTATGTGGGCAGGTGTGCCATGAACATCCCTCTGAACAGCATCCTCAACCTCACGGAAGAGCAAATTAAGGGCAGCAAGATTGAGCTGAATCTGTTTGACGGCGGTACGCGCGAGGCCTTCATCGACCGGTGGCTCGAACGCCCAGAGAGTGAGCGGGCTGCGGGGCGCGCGAAGCGCTGCTCGTACTGGGCTTGGTACGGGAAGAACCGAAGGAACTTCCATGTGGGTGATTGGGTGTTCAGCTTCATGCGGCTCTATCGCCAGGATGAGTGGCTGTTCGTGTCCGCCGCCGAGATAATCGAAATGCCGGAGCGGGGCGCGGAGAACGGGTATGCAACGGTGAGGATTCTTGACCAATACGCGCCGCTGTTCGGCCGGCTCATCATCAACCTCCACCGAGGTAACAAGTTCTCCCTTTATGTGTTTAACCTCGACTCGTACCTTAACGAGGCGACGGTGAAGGAGATCCTGCCTGCGCTCTACAGCGGCGACACGTTTAGCGGTTACGACCGCGTGCACCTGCCCTACGCCAAGCTCGACCGGATATTCAGGCGCGAGATCATGCCCTCGTACTACGACGCCCTGGAGAGCGTGACGGGGGTCTACTGCCTCACTGACACCAGGACCGGAAAGCTCTACATAGGCTCCGCCACCGGCGAGGGCGGCGTGGCGGCGCGCTGGGGCAGCTACCTTGACTCCAAGCACGGAGGCAACAAGAAGCTGCGAGAGCTCTACGATCGCGAGGGCGAGGGGTACTTCCGAGAGAACTTCGAGTTCACGCTCCTGGAGTACTTCGGCATGAGCTACGACCCGCAGAAGGTGCTGGAGCGGGAACAGTGGTGGAAGGACTGCCTCGACACGCGGGCTCACGGATACAACGATAACTAGACGGGCGTTCTTCTCGTCCAATCGAAGATGGTGCGAATACGCACGGGCGCGCAGTAACCGGAGACGGTTGCCGCGCGTTCTTCTCGCCTCATCAAACTGGCAGATTCAGTTGGGTGCTGAATCTCGGGCGTTCTTCTCGCCTGGCGCTCTCTGTTCTTTGCCCTTTGTGACGGGCGGGTTCAATGGGCGTGTTCGGACGAGGCGGGAGGCGGGCCATGGGCGTGAACGATGACGAGTACTGGGTGCCGGAGCATGTGAGGGAGTGGCTGCGGGGGCTGGGGTTCTCGCTGCCCTTGGAGGACATGGAGCCGCACATCCGGGCGTGGGACCGGTGGATGCGGGCGCTCGGGGACTTCTACGACTATAGGGATACCGACGGCGTGGGGCGCCTGTACGAGGTGCACCGGCGCTCGATCCACCCCGCGATGCGGGTGTGCCGGGAGTGGGGGTCGCTTCTCCTCAACGACAAGACGCAGGTGGCGTACGACGACCAGGCGTGCACGGACTGGCTCGCCGCCTGGATGGCGCGCACCGGCTTCCTCGCCTCGGCGCAGGAGTGCGTGGTGCGGACGTTCGGCCTGGGGACGGGCGCGTGGGCGCTCTGGGTGGACGCGGACGCGGGCGAGATGCGCGTGCGGAGATACGACGCCCGCATGGTGGTGCCGCTCGCGTGGGACGAGGAGGGCGTGACCGAGTGCGCGTTCGTGACGCGGGCGTTCTGGAGGGGACGTGCCGTCGACCAAGTGCAGCTGCACCTGCGCGGAGGCGCGGGCGGGACGTTCCTCTCGCCAAGCTAATCATCTGGAGGGGCTGCTGCGGCGGGTCCTTCTCGCCTGGCTGACGATGCAAGCGAGGGGACGTACCGGATCGTGACGGCCTGCTTCGACCGCGACGGGAACCGCGTCGAGCCCGAGGGCGTGTGCCCGGCGTACGACACGGGCTCGGTGTGGCCGACCTTCTCGCTTGTGAAGCCCGCCATCGACAACACGCGCGTGGACATGTCGCCCTACGGCCAGTCGGTGTTCGCGGACGCGGTGGACGCCATCCAGGCGGTCGACCTCTGCTACGACGCGATGATGTCGGAGATCGACAACGGCAAGATGCGCGTGTTCCTCTCGGACGTGATGTTCGATACGGAGCGCGACGGCAAGGGCGGGCGCGTGTCGATCCCGTTCGGCAAGGCGGACTGCACCGTGTTCAGGAAGGTCATGTCGACCGAGGACACAATCCACGAGTTCGCCCCGACGCTGAGGACGGAGGCGCAGGCGCGGGCGTTCAGGGTCGCGCTGCAGACGCTCGGCGACCTCTGCGGGTTCGGCATCAACTACTTCGACCTCGAGAACGTCGGGTACGTGAAGACGGCCACGGAGGTGTCGGCGGACAACTCGGCGCTGATGAAGAACATCAGGCGGCACGAGCACGCCTTGGAGGGCGCGATAGCGGGCATATGCAGCGCGCTGCTCGCGGGGGAGCGCGGGCTCGGCGTCGAGCTACCCGACGAGGGCGGGATCCGCGTCACGTTCGACGACAGCATCATCACGGACACGACTGCCGAGAAGAGGCAGGACATGGACGAGGTGGCCGCGGGGCTCATACAGGGCTGGGAGTACCGCTCCAAGTGGTACGGCGAGGACGAGGCGACGGCGCGCTCCGTCGCGGGCGGGTCGGCCGGTGCCGGCTCGCGGTAGGCGTCGGCGCCCCTGCAGGGGTTCGCGCGCGGTCGGCCGCTGCCGGGAGGCGGCTCGGGATCGAGCGGGAGCGTGGCGGCCGTGCGGGCGCCCGGCGTCGCCCGCCGAGCCCCGTGCGCCCCTCACGCGCCCGCCCGGGTCGGCTGCAGGCGGAGCCCACACCCCACCACCACCCGCGAACGAGGGCGAGAGGGCAGCAGCCCACCTGCCGTAGCGGAGTGCGCGCCGCCGCGAGGAACCGCCCCGCCCTGCGCACGTCAGACTCCCGGCAGGCCGTGCCCAGTGCGGAGGCTGTGTATGCGAAGCGCCGCGAAGGGCAGACGGCGCAGCCGGCTGACCTGAGCCGGGAGCGACACGTAGGCGGAGCTGGCTGGCCCGAGCCGCGGAGCAATACACAGCCGGAGCGGCGGGCATGGCCGTGAGTGGCGCTTTCCGCGCAGGACGGGGCGGTTTCCGAGCCGTGCGCGCAACGGAGCGGAGGCGGGTGGACTGCGGACGACCCTCGACGGGCAGCGGGTGGTGGTGGGGTGTGGCTCCCTAGGCTGTCGTTGAGGGCTCGATGTTCTTCTCGTTCTTCTATGGGATACAGCCAGTTATTTCTCCCGCTCCCGCTTCCACTTCTTTTTTGTCCCCATGGGACTGTATTGTTAGCAGGTGTAAGGAACCGTTGCTTTTGTGCATTGCCACAATGGCGCATTTTGTGCATTTCTAGAACGATAGAATTGACTAGTTTTGATTAGGATTGAGCAGAAATGAGTTCTGATGAGTAGCGAAACCTTTCTTACTACCACACAGGCTGCCAAACATCTTGGCGTGAGTAATTCTACGATTTACCGAATGGTCGAGAATGGGATTCTTACGCCAAGTAAAACTCAAGGTGGTCATCGTCGCTTTGACGTCGTTCAGCTTGATGACTATCTCTCGCATAGCGGCGAGCTTGGATCTCTTCATGATTCTTCGCTCGACACAGCTAAGGACAACTCTCTAGAACTGGCTTCTGAGCGTCAGGCGGGCGTTGACCCTAGAAACAAGCTTAATGATTTAACTGGTTCCGAATGGCTGCCCGAGACGAAATCCTTCTTCTATCAGAAGGGGCTTGGCTCGAAGCATCCGCATGCCCAAATTGAACGACAGCACCCTGCTCCGTATTCTTATCAGGATGTTGAACACCTGATCACCTTCTTTACCAAGCGCGGCATGAAGGTGCTTGATCCCTTTGGTGGCGTCGGCTCGACAGCAAAAGCGTGCGAGCTTGAAGGACGTGTCTGCACATCAATCGAGCTCTCAAAGAAATGGCATGACCTCGCTATAGAGAGGCTTGAGACCGAGGTCTCTGAAGGAGCTTCGAGCCATCATGCTTTCATCAATGATGACTGCATTGCGGCGCTTAGCAACCTCGATGACGATTCCTTTGACTTCATGGTAACTAGTCCGCCCTACTGGTCAATTCTTAACAAAAAGGCTGACTACAAAGTCAAGGAGTCTCGTCTTAAAGAGGACCTTGCAACGAATTACTCCGATGATGATCCCAAAGATCTTGCAAACATCGAGGACTACGGACATTTTCTGGACGTCCTCGTGGATTCGGTGTTTCTTCAGTGCGCAAGGGTCTTGAAGCCTAAGGCTTATATGTGCATTGTGGTCTCCGATTTCAGGCATAAGTCTGAGTTCGTGAGTTTTCACAGTGATCTAATCCAGCGCATGCAAAATCGGGAGATTCCCCATGGGGGCACGCTCACGCTTCAAGGCGTCAAAGTTCTGCTTCAGAACCACAAGTCGCTATTGCCTTACGGCTACCCCTTTGCATACGTCGAGAACATACACCATCAATACGTCCTCATTTTTAGAAAAATGGAGGCTAAGAAGTCTGGCAGAAAGGCAACCCGTCGTGCTTGAGTTTAATAAGGTATACAACGTCGATAGCGACGAGTTCATGCTAGAACTCATTAAGGCCGGGGTAACTTTCGATTTAATCCTCACCGACCCCCCCTACAACCTCCACAAGGATTTTGGCAATGATAGCGACTGTCTCGATATTCCCGACTTTCTGCGCGAGAACCGTTCGAGAATCGAGAAGTGCGCTCAGCTGCTCAAGCCAAACGGTAGTCTGCTGTGGTTTGGTATTCACAACTACATCGGCTATCTGCAAACCATTATGTATGAGGCCGGGCTCTACTATCGCCGGATGAACATCTGGCACTACGATAACGGCTTCACACGATCGAAAAGGATGCCGGCGCACACCTTTGAGCCTTTCCTCTGGTTTTCGAAGTCGGACAGAAAGTGGACTTACAACGCAGACGATGTTCGCGTTCCTTATAAAAGCGCAGAACGACTGAAAAACCCTGTTTACTACAAGGGAAAGAATGGCGAGCGCAAGGTTTGGACACCCAACCCAAATGGCGCATTAAGGGGAGACATCTGGGATTTCCCTACACTCGCCGGCAGTCTCTATAAGAAAGAGCGTACAGACCATCCGACCCAGAAGCCTGAGTCCTTGATCACGGAACTCATTAAGGCTTACTGCCCGAAGGATAAGGACGGCCTTTACTGCGGTACGATATTTGACCCTTTCCACGGGTCAGGCACGCTTGGCATATGTTGTGAGAAGCTAAACAGAGACGGTCATAGAATTCAATGGATCGGCTCAGAAATCGAAAGTAAATGGTGTCGCGTTGCCAATAAAAGGCTTGAAGCGCTAGGTTAGGACCCCTCATGATCAAGTTTAGAAACTCCGGCACTAACGTGCGCACTCAGCTGGGCATTCTCAAGATTCTTGTCGATCAGTTTGAAGGCAAGATATTTGGGCTCGCCGAATTTGCCGCTGCAATTGCCGAAAACAACCTGATGACAGCATATGGGTACACGGGTGAGACCGCTCTGGAGCGAAGCAACGTGGGCGATGCGAGCCGCAACTCGGCGAACATGAACGTCAAGATGTATGCCGAGGTATTTCGAATTCTTGGTTGGCTCTCTTCTTACAATGAAGATTCCGCCTACCCCATAATCGTGACCGAGCTTGGAAAATATGTTGCTCGGAGCAGCGAGCCAATAAGGCTATATGAACAATGCCTGCTTGGGATTAGCTCTCCTCAAGAAATGATGGACGGCGTTCACTACGAGGAGAAAGTCAGGTTTTTCCTCTGCGCCCTCAAGACGCTCGACAGACTCGGCGGCATCATGTACAAGCACGAGCTTTGCATGGGGCCAATGTCGGTAAACGACATCAACGCGCATGAGTTTGACGCGATGATATCGCGACTGAACGGAATTAGGGGCAGCTACCGAAGCTACAAGAGCGCTTGGTCTGAATTCTGTGACTCCCTTAACATGAAGCCGACCTCTGTTGATAACCAGACTCGTTTCCCAGTAGGCGCTTTGACGGCGTGTGGCTGGATCGAAGGTGTCAGAACGAACGCAATATACCCGCCAAAATCCCTTCAGTGCATTAAGCTGACCGACCGAGGCGTTCGGGCAGCAAATAGCGTTGCGGACTGCAAAGACCTTCGACTTGAAGAATTCAACTCCTATGACCGCGATACGCAGGATGCGTTAATTAGGCTGGGGTTCTATCAGCTTCTCGGACGCGCTGGATACGACCTCGAGCCCATTGCTCACATTCTGGAGTCTGATCAGGAGGCAACTCTTGGCGTAACCGGAGGTAAAGAGCTTCTCTTCTCGCCTTTCCAAACTCTAAAAAGTAGTCGTGTGAATTCCGCGTTTGGAATAGCACACGACTCTTACGTGTCAGCCGACTCAGTCTCCGAGCTCGGTTCGTCTCAAGCGCATGCTGCGAGCACTACCGTGCTTGTATCTTCAACTGCCTCGGCAAGCCTTGATGCCCAAGATCCCTTCGAGAGCGAGATAACGGACAAGGTCAAGGGGCTATCGGAGAGCGGACTCTCTGAGCCTGATGTTGTCCAGACTCTCTTTGATGCTGAAAGGCATAGTAACCAAGACCGCTTTTACCCTCTAGTAAGCGCGATGTTCAGAATACTTGGTTTTGACTGTCGGGCATCTCGACAGGGTGATAATGGATCAAGAATGGACGCTCTCATCAGTGGCCCTGGCGACGCCATTCCAATTGAAATCAAGTCTCCTGGCGAGGAAGAATTCATCTCAATCAAAGCCGTCAAGCAAGCCGCTGAAAACAAAATCATCATTCTTTCGCGTAATGCTGAGACAACAAAGAGGGAGACTGTATCTCTCGTTGTTGGCTACCATGCTCCGAACGAACGGGCCGAGGTTGCCAGTTTGATCGATGCTTTCCACAACCAATTCGGGTTTAATATCGGCGTCATTCCTTTGGATGTTCTGCTGAGACTTGTTGTCGATTGCGTGCTCCACGACATCACGGTTGATCATGCTCAATTGCGTTCGCTTCGTGGGATAGCCTCCTGACGACTTCTCGTGCATAGTCGTTCATTTTGCTGGGCGGCCGGGCGTATTGCCCGGCCGCCCAGCTGTTGCAGGACGCAATGGTTTGTGCGTCTACCAGCCCTCGAATACAATACGTGAAAAAGCTGCCAGCATCTGAGCCGATGCGCTTCGTCTAGCCTCATCTGGCGAGCTTTTTTCTTCGTGCTAAGAACTTAGAAGGGCTGGGAACGCACATGCTAGAGCAGGCTTACGATTCTACCGAGGCAATCAGATATCGCACCATCTTCCAGTTCGATTCAGTCGTGCGAAATCCTTGCGCCCCCGCCGTTCTTTCCAGAGGTGACCAAACATTCCCCGCAGCTTGTCTAAATTGCGCTTTTCCAGCTTGCATGCGATACCGTGAGAATGAATATCTTTGCGAAGAGTTTCGTAATTTTGCCCCAAACCGAGACGACAGCGTATGCCCCTTCGGTGCAATAGGTTACACACGGGAGGGTTATTTCCCTGAAATTGACTCCTCAAAATGCATTGCTTGCGGACTATGTGCAGAGCGCTGTCCCATCGGCGCCATTTATCTTGACGGCAGTTCTATGCGCATTAATAGCAACCTCTCAGCGGATTATCTGCATGCCATCGCGAGTGATGAGGACGCTCGGTCACTTCAAAAGGAGTCTATTTCCGAATTGTCGAGTGTTGGGCAAATCAGGCATCCCGGTGATTTAATCGAGCACCTCGACCTCGTCTATGAGCGACTAAACGAGGCTCCCGCGAACAATGATGTCATGCTGCTATTCGGGAGGAATCTCCTAATTGGAGCAGGACTAAGGACTGCTCTGGGTAGGGTTGGTGTGGTAGCAACCAGGATGGACGCGGTATATATCGGAACAGAATGTGCGGGTGCAATAGAGATGGAGTTCCAAGCAGATTCTCTTAGCACGGCAAGAAATCTTCTTGACGATCTCGTTATGATGGCGGAGCGCAACGGTATTGCGGTTGAGGACAACACCCCCATCGCACTTTACTCTCTGCTTCCAAATACAAGACAGGACTACTACCAGGTCTGCGATGATATTAAAAGCGTTCTTGGCCTTCAGATTCGCACGCTCTCGCTTGCTGCTCTCCTAATCCTTATTTGGTGCGGAAAGAAGCTCAGATTTGATGCGGATAATTTCACCCTGGGTTTTAGAAACACCTCAATCGCTGGTGATGTGGAGGCTTTGATTGAGCGCAGAATTGACCCGCAGAGAGCCGCTGGATACCTTTCCCCTGTGAAATAGTTCTCGCTGGATTGGACGATAAACTTGAAGCGAATCGATCTGCATATTCATACACTTGCCTCACCGCTCGACGATAGCTTCTCCTTCGAACCGGAGGTTCTCGAAGAGCACGTGAAGCATAACAAGCTCGATGCTGTTGCTATAACAAACCACAATCGTTTTGATTTGCAGAATTACCGAGAGGCCTGTGAAACGGTTCCAGACGGCGTTGTTGTCTTTCCTGGTGTAGAGGTCAGCGTCAAAGGCTTCCATACCCTTGTCATATCTAGCGACAAGAACATCGAAGCTTTCAATCGTGCCTGCGGCGAGCTTCCAGAAACGAAGCAGGGTGATGAGGGCATATCCATCGAAGAATTCAAGCGTCTCTTCGGTGACGGCAGATATGTCGTAATTCCCCACTTTAAGAAGAAGCCATCCATACCTTCGTCAGATCTTGAGGCTCTTGGCGACATCGTCACGGCCCTCGAAGTGAGCAGCGAGAAGAAGTGGGAATACGAACATCGTAGAACAGAAAAGCCCGTTGTCTTGTTTAGCGACTTCCGTTGTTCCTCGGGGTCAAAACCATCTTGGGGCCGGTATACCTATGTAACGATGGGCGAAATAACGTTTGATGCCCTCAGGCTCGCCTTTAACGACAATTCCAAGTTCGCAATTACCGAGCGCGAGGATCATTTTGAGCTTGAGCCAAATCTCTATGCTTCAATGAGATTGAATGTAGTAATTGGGGGGAGATCATCCGGCAAAACGTTTTTTCTCGACCGCGTCTACGACTCCTGCGATCCTGACGATGTCGTTTATATTCGGCAGTTCGGCATAGTGAAGGACGCAGAGGAGGAGGCGTTCAGAAAACGACTGGCCGACGAGGAGTCGTCCATCAAGAGCAGGTACTACGAACCTATGAACGCCATCTCTGCAGCAGTCACAGAATTGCCCACAAGAGATTCGGTGCTGAAGAGCATTAAAGATTACCTTGCTGAACTCACTGAGTACGCAGACACCTCCTATCGCGATGACGAGTTTTCCAAATGCCCGATTTACAGTGAGCCCCGGCTTTCCACAGGCAACTCTAATGCGGAACGAAAAGTCGTTGAAGCGGTCATCACGCTGCTTGAGAACAATCCCCTTTCCCACGAAATTGACGAAACGATCGGTCATGAGAATCTGATTAGGCTTCTCCGTCTCGCCATTGACCGCTTCAAGGCGAAGGCGCTCCAATGCAAGCGCATCGAGTGTGCAAACGAAATAGCCAAGAAGGTCCGAAACGGCCTGACCGTAGAGTCGAGGCGGCCAGGCTGTCCCGTATCCCCAATGCTTGAAGCTGCAAAGCGCGCTGCATATGTCAAGCGCCTTGCAAGGCTGCGCTCTGAAACGAAGAGCGAAGTCACCGTGAGCGAAAAGAAGATTGGAAAGTTTACGCGCACCACAAAGCGAGTACCGTATAGGGATGCACGGGCGCTGAAGTCAGCGCTACGTGCCTCATCAAGCATGTCAGGATTCTTGCGGCTGCCCGACACGGACTTCGTTGAGAGCGTTCTCGCTGCGAATGGCGTCTCCGACATCAGCCATGCATTCTTTGACATAAACGTCGAGTTGAAGAACGATCGAGGCGAGACGGTGTCGGGAGGGCAGAAGGCCGAGTACCTTTTCTTTAAGGCTCTCGATCGAGCGGGCAACCATGATGTCGTGCTGATTGACGAACCGGAATCGTCTTTTGACAATCCATTTCTCAATGAGCAGATTGCCCTTGAGCTCAAGAGGATATCGGCAAAGGCGACTGTGTTCATTGCGACGCATAACAACGTTCTGGGCGTCTCCATCAAACCCGAAGGAGTCGTGTTTACTGATGTAACCGACGGTGTCCATACAATTTATACCTGTGATTCCGGTGATGACACCATGAGTTCCGCTAATGGCCAAAAGATGAAAAGGAGCGAAGTTCTCATGCGTTTGATGGAGGCAGGCAGCAAAGCATATGAGGATAGGAGACCGTACTATGGACTTGCTTAAAGTTGAGGATGGGAAAGCGTTTCTCTGCCTGAACGACGAAGATCCGAAGATCGTTTCTCAGGTTTCGACGGATGATATCAGCAAAGCTCTTGAGGTCATACTCGAGACGGAAGAGATTGGCCTCGCGCTCGAGGAGGATTTATCATCCATTGTCAACCCTGCTCAGAGGATTGTATTCGATCAGCTTCGCTCGTCCTTTAAGGAGGTCCTTGATTCAAGAGGCTCTATTCAAGATGAGGTAGACAGGGTATTTGCCCCAGCTGAAGCGATGTACTTTCGACCCAAAGATTAGATTCGTATCCATCACGGCCAACCGAATATTTGTGACATGCCTCGATGATGCCCGTATCGGAAGCGATGCGGGCATTTTTACGCCCGCAGGAGGAAAGGAAAGCGGGCATTCTTATGGGTGACGGGAACGATGGCACGGCCGCGCAGGCGCAGGTCGCGGGTGAGTCGCAGGAGACGGGCGGTCAGACGACACAGGCGGCGGTGACGGCCGGACTCCAGGGCGCGTCGGTGCAGGTGAGCAGTGGCGAGGGCGCTGCCGTTGGCGGTGCGGGCGGCGAGAAGGCTGCCGCCGCTGTGGGCGGGGGTGTCGCCCGGGCACGCGCGGAGTACGAGGCGGCGCTCGCGGAGCGCGACGAGCGGATCGCGGCGCTGGAGGGCGAGATTGCCGAGGCAGCCAAGACCGCCGAGAACGCGGAGAAGCTGCGCGCGGAGATGGACGAGCTGCGACGGCGCGGAGACGAGGAGCGCGTGGGCTTCGAGCTCCAGATCGCCGGGGCGCGAAACGTCAAGGCGGCGCGGGCCCTTCTTCCCGACTACGACAACGACATAGATGTTAACGTCAATATAAATTTCACCAATTTTGCTGGCCGGCAAAACCAATCGCGCTGGCGGGATCGCACCATTTGCGCTGGTGCACTTTCACCAGTTAGGCCCCCTCTCCA
>NZ_JBQKDI010000023.1:0-16523 GCF_052121915.1 Collinsella sp. LCP19S3_B11 | reverse complement strand
ATATTGTTATCATTAAAGGTATGGCTATTCATAATATTAAAACCACAGAAAACCATAAGTTCTTAACAAGAGAACGATATAGAAAATGGAATAATGATAAACGATCTTACGACAGATTGTTCCACGATCCACAATGGGTTGAAGTTAAAGGTTTGACGAAGAATCACTATCTAGGTTTATCAATCAATCAAAACAGCGAGTTACCAGTATGGGATGGATATACCAACTCTTGGGGTACTGGTTATGGTGATAGAACGTATCATACGAATTTCATTAGTCCATTATTGGAAAACAATAATTTCTGGTGGTTGATGGGTAGATATGTTGCTGACGGATGGTGTCGTAAACAGGGTGGAATCATTATTGCTGTACCTGATGTTAAATTGGAAGAATTTGAAAATCGAGTGAATGGTTTAATCGATTATAATATCTCAAAAGAACGTACTGCGAACAAAGTTAATATTCCAATTAAAGAGTTATCGTTGTTTACGGAACAGTTTGGGTATTATGCTCATGGTAAAAAGATTAGTCCAGAAGTATTGAACTTACCAGTTGAGTTGTTAAAATCTTTCGTTGAAGGGTATTTCAGCGGAGATGGTTACTACTCTGAAACTGATAAACTTTACAAATGTACTACAACCTCTGAAGAGCTAGTTTATGGTATTGGGCAATGTATTGCTAAAGTTTATCGTCGACCATATTCAATTTATAAAGACAGTAGACCAGCTACAAGTATTATCGAAGGAAGAATTGTGAATCAAAGAGATACTTATTCATTAACCTTTAAAATGACAACTGGGGAGCAAGATAAAGCATTTTATGAAGATGGACATATTTGGTTTCCATTTAATGGGTTGGAGAATGACGGTCAAGAAACAGTATATGATATTGAAGTTGAAGATGATCATTCATTTACAGTGTTTAATACCATTGCTCACAACTGTCAAGATATTTCAGTAGCTGGAAAACAAGCTGGGCTAGATATGAATAGCGGAACAAGATCGGGGCTTCTTTGGGAATGTCAAAAAGTGATAGCTGCTAAGAAGCCTAAGTATTTACTTATGGAAAATGTAAAAAATTTAGTTGGCAAAAAACATAAGCCAAATTTTGATAAATGGCTTGATTGGCTAGAAGAACAAGGTTACACAAATTATTGGCAGGTGCTAAACGCAAAAGACTATGGCGTTCCACAGAACAGAGAACGAGTATTTTGCGTATCAATTTTAGGTGAACATGAACCTTATGTTTTCCCTGAAAAACAAGAGCTAACTCTCAGATTAAAAGATGTTTTAGAAGATGAAGTGGATGAGAAGTTTTATCTGGACGATAAAAAAATAGAACAATTAGTTAGTAGATTTGACTTAAAAGACGAATCGTTTCTACTAGGCGGAGAACAAAAGAATCAATCTATTAAAAAAGACGGTATATCAACTACCTTGACATCATCAATGGGAACAGGTGGAGGATATATACCAATGGTAAATCGAATAGGCGGCATCTTTGACAAAGACGGTAAAACTCATCAAGCAGGGGCAATATGGGATAAGGATGGATTGGCTCCTACTTTAGATACTATGCAAGGTGGCTGGAGACAACCAAGTGTTGTGGTCGATAATACAGAGGGAACCACGATTAAAAATGCAATTAAAAGTAAAATCAGTAGGCAACACAAACCCTAGTGGTAGGGGAATGAATGGCAATGTCTTTGACTCGGACTATTTAAGTCCAACGCTAACTACAAATAAAGGTGAGGGTATTAAAATTTTAATAAAAAACGCAACAAAAAAAGGCTATCAGATAGCCGAAGAAGGAGATGGCATTGATACTGCATATCCTTTTAGTAAAACAAGAAGAGGTAGACTACAAAAAAATATGGCACATACTTTGACAACTGATGATAGTAAAGGGGTAGTTGATAACTACCGCATTCGTAAGCTAACACCAAAAGAGTGTTGGAGGCTTATGGGATGCAGTGATGAAGATTTTGAAAAAGCAGAGCAAGTAAACAGCAACACACAATTATACAAGCAAGCTGGAAATGCGATTGTAGTTGATGTACTTGAGGCTATATTTAAACAGATGTTTTTGAAATAAGTGGGAGGAAAAAGATGACAAATAGAGAAGCGGCTAAAATTCGTTTTAAAGATAATGAGTACGATGTGCACACGGTCAAGTTGACTAAAAATGATATCAAAAATTTAAAAAATGGTACAACGCTCATGTATTTTAACAAAGAAGCAGATCAAGTTATCGCTCTGTCAATGGAGGTAACCAATGACTGAAAAATTAGGTGTGTTACTAGTTGATGTGCCAGAACCAAAATTATGGAAGTATCAATATTTAGAATATAGCTACGGAACTCACACGCAAAGAAGCTGAACAGTTTCCGCGGTTTAAATTTGTGCCACTGAAAGAATTGGAATGGAGAAGTAAAAATGGAATACACGGTAGAATTAAACGGAAAAACGTTAACTTATGGACCACTTGTAGAAAATTCACGATTTAGTGAAGAAGAATGGTCAGCTATTTATGCAGAAGTTGCTAATCAAAACTTACCAGAAGTATTTAAAAAGCGTAAAGACGACAAAGAATTTATCGATGTTTTAGGTGAATTAATTTGTCTTGAAGAGCGTTATGAAGAACTTTTAGAAAACTTGCCACAGGATGAGTATTCAAAAGTCGGTACTCATCCAATGTGGGTAGTAAATGCGGTTGAAGAAAACACATTAAATAAAGAGGATACACAATTTGATGTGAAAGAGATGATTGATAATTGTGATGATATAGATGAATTGAAAGAATCATTAGCTGAGTATTTTGAATTGGAGGAATTGGAATGACTGAAAAATTAGGTGTGTTACTGGTTGATGTGCCAGAACCAAGGTTTGCTGTGTATCGTTATATTGCTTACAAATGCACAGAGGAAGAAGCAAAAAAATATCCACAGTTTCGGTGGGTATCGTTGGAGGACCTATGACACCGCAAGAATTTAAGGAAATAAGATTAAAACTAGGTCTGAGCATCGAGTCGCTGGCCAAGAAGCTAGGTTATTCACTCAGGCATGTGAGATGTTTGGAATCAGGCGCTAAGCCAATTGTTGAAAAGTCAGAAGAAAAGATAAGAACACTCCTAGCAGAAAGCCGTGTGCCTATTAGGAAACCTGTCAAACCACCTAATCTGGGTGGTAGACCAAAGTGGCAGGTTGATTTGGATGAGCCGTATCATATGGATAAGCATGTTGTAAAATGGAAATAAAAAAGCCAAGGCAATCTCCCTGGCAGTGATATATGACACTATTATTATACCATAAGGAGAATGCAAAAGTGACTTTTTTTCCAGAAGTAAATATCCAAAAATCAAAATCAAATGCAAAGCGTAAGTTGAGAGAATATCCTCGCTGGCAAAGAGTAGCCAATGATGCAGATGGTCAAAAAGTCACTGCGACGTATACTTTCGAGCCAAGACAAGCGCACGGCAATCCAAGTAAGCCTATTGAGCGCTTGGCTATCAATCGAGTAGATGCTGAATCGGAGCTTGAAGCGATTGAATTAGCAGTAACGAAATTACTCAATCCAACGCATCGCAGGATCTTGTTTGAGAAATATCTGTACAATGGTAAACGATATGATTTTGAAATCTATACCGACTTATACCTTTCAGAAGCTAGCTTTTACATTGAACTGAACGATGCCTTGCTCTCGTTTGCTGAGCAATATAGAGGCGGATGTTTACTAGTTCAAAATTAGAGTTTTTATAAAGAAACGCTAGAGAAAACAAAAGTTTTTTTGGAGTTTGTTCGGAAATAGATGTGTTAATATAGTATCATGAATTACTGAGAAGAAGCATACCTTTCAAAAAGCACTAATTCAATTAGTGAACAACATCAACATGAGCGGAACTCGGTGATCATTCCAAGACCAGAAAAAAATAAATTATAGAAAATTTACCTTACGTTCATTACTGGTCTTGGATTTGGAAACGTAGCTCAGTTGGTAGAGCGTCTGGTTGAAGCCCAGAAGGTCGCAGGTTCGATTCCTGCTGTTCCTGTTTAATCCGTGTTCTCAATATCGGCTATAGCGATATGGGAGAGGTTAAATAAGCATACATGTCACTGTTTATTTAACTCAGTGTTCGATCCACTGGCACGGAGTTAAAAACTAGCAATAATAAAATAATTTAAAGATGACCTGTAGACCATGTTTTGCTAGTATCATGTAAGGGGCTGAATATTTCACTCAGGGAGACCGCATGGATGTGGTCTTTTTGTTTTTAAAGGAGGAAACAATGGAAATTGAGAAGGTTAACTTATCAATTATTAGGCAATACGAGAAAAACGCAAAATTACACCCTATTGAACAAATTGAACAAATAAAAAAATCAATATTAGAGTTCGGAAACAACGATCCGATTGCGATTGACGAAAATAACGTCATTATTGAGGGCCACGGAAGATACATGGCGCTCAAACAACTAGGGTATGAAGAGGTCGAGGTAATTAAGTTAACACACCTTAACGAAGAACAGAAAAAAGCATATATACTCGCCCACAATAAGTTGACCATGAACACGGACTTTGATATCGATCTTTTACATCAAGAATTAGGTGACATAATTGATATTGATATGTCAGACTTCGGTTTTAATATTTTGGAAGATGAGAAAGAAGAAATTCAAGACACCGATTTTGAAGAAATTGACGACCAATCAATAATTATAGTTGAAGCTGAATCAGAGCAAAAATTGGAAGAATTATATGACGAATTTGTTGACAGGGGGATAAAATGCCGAGTTTCAATATTATAAAGAACAATGAATTAAATCAATCTTTTAAAGTCTCAAAAGTTATGGCAGACTTTGACGTTGGAGAAGAACATGTAGGAGAACATTTTAGCGGTAATATAAATTATCCGGACTATTGGCAAATAGGGCTCATTGTTGGTGGAAGCGGTACAGGTAAAACAACAATAGCAAAAGAATTATATGGAAATGAATTAATTGATGACTTCATTTATCCAGATAAACCGGTAATAGAAAGCATACCTTGTGAAAATATAGAAGAATTGCAAAAAATGTTCTATGCAGTTGGCTTTGGAAGTGTTCCTTCTTGGTTAAAACCATATAGCGTTTTATCTAATGGCGAAAAAATGCGCGTTGACTTAGCAAGACAAATTTTAACTAAAAATTTTGTCGTTTTTGATGAGTTTACTAGTGTCGTAGATAGACAAGTAGCTCAAGTAATTTGTATAGCTTTGAAAAAAGCTTTAAAGCGCTATCCTGATAAAAAGTTTATAGCAGTTGGTTGTCATCATGATGTTATGGAATTTTTACAACCTGATTGGTGTTTTAATACTGATTCAATGCAACAGGTTTTTCAATTCCCCCACGAAGCTACAAGCAATTTGAAGTTAGAAGATGCTCAATCGCAGAGTGGGGAAAATTTAGACGTTATCATTATTTAAATGGCGACATTGCTAATGCAGCTCGTTGTTTTGGATTGTATGACAAAGATAAAATCGTTGGTTTTATTGGAGTAATGCATTTCCCACACCCAAGAAATAAAAAAATTAAACGAGTTACAAGGCTTGTCATTTTACCCGATTACCAAGGTATTGGGCTTGGTACAAAATTTTTGAAATCAATTGCGACTTTTTATGCTAAGGAAGGATTTGATTTTAGAATAGTCACAAGTGCTAAAAATCTTATTTACGCACTGAATAAAAACCCTAACTGGAAATTAAAATCCTATGAAAAAGGGAAGACTCCAACTGGTAATTCAGCTATTAAACAATTAGCTAAAAATGCTAGAATTAACGTAAAAATAGCAAGTTTTCTTTTTGTAAAAAAAGATTAGATATTCTCTTGACCCGTTTAAAACTGTTCCTTATAATAAAAGAAAAGGAGTAAGGAAATGAACGAAAAAGAAAGCTATATTAAACAATTAAGACAGTTGATTTTAGAAGATGACAATTTAGCTTACGGGGAAAGTTTAGAGGAAGCTATTTATCGAATTGATAATCTTGTTATATACGGTGGCTTTTATCAAGGCATAAGAGGATACGATCACAATGAGTTGCTATTAGATAATGTAACTTGGAAAGAAATTATTAGTTGGGGAACAATTATAGTACCCGAAACAAAAGCATATATTTCAAATACACCAATAATTGATTTAGAAGAACTAGGTTATCAAATGTTGCCATTAGATGATAATCATATTGTGGGGTTCAAATAAATGAAAAAGACTAATGCAGTAATTTCAATAAATCCCCAATTCGTTGAACAAATAATGACAGGAAAGAAACATTTCGAATATAGAAAGTCGTTTTTCAAAGAAATTCCAGAAAGATGTTATATTTATTCAACTAAGCCTGTAGGCAAAGTAGTTGGTTTTTTTACAATAAAACAAGTCTTGATAGATAATCCTGAAAAAATTTGGGAACTAACCTATAAAAAATCAGGAATATCAAGGGAGTTTTTTGATGAATATTATTTAAATAAGAATAAAGCTGTAGCAATACAAATAGATAGGTTGTTTAAATTTAAACAGCCTAAACTCTATAAAGATATTGATGCAAATGGGAAAATACCACAATCATATAAAAGAATTTAAGAAGCTATTGCTTCTTTTTTTATTTTTTAAAGTAAGGAAGTGAGGCGATTGGCTAATGAAACAAACTTAATTCCGGCAAACAGGCGAAGTAAGAGCGAACTTAGAGAGATGACCCGGAAGGGCGGGATAAACTCGGGTCGTTCTCGTCGTAAAAAAGCAGACTTAAAAAAAGCATTTAATACTATCTTGCAAGCTGATGTCTCTAGTAATAAGGTAAAGCAGCAATTAGAAACCCTCGGTTTTGAAACAACCAACGAAATGGCTCTAGCCATGGTTATGATGCAGAAAGCCATGAAAGGCAATGTAAGAGCGTTTGAGCAAATAAGCAAACTGACGGCCACAGACGCTAAAGACGCACTTGACAAGAAAGAACAACGGGAGCGTATCAAGGCAATACAGTTGGAAAACGAAAAACGAAAAACGGCTCTCGAAGGCACCGAATCGCAAGAGGGTGCTATCGGTAGGTTGTTTGATAAGTTGGAGGAAGCCCTAAGTGAATCTTAATGGATTATATCATGATAAGCAGATCAGTATTTTAAAACGGGCTATGCGCGAAGACTGGTACATGATGATTAACCATGGGGCGGTCCGCGCTGGTAAGACTCAACTTGATAATGATTTATTTCTTATGGAATTGCGTAGGGCGAAAAGGAATGCTCTAAAGGACGGCATCAAAAAACCTATGTACATCCTTGGCGCAACCAGTGCTGGTACTTTACAGACAAACATCCTAAAAGAGTTAACAGAGAAATATGGCATTGATTTCAAGTTTGATAAACACGGAAATTTTACCCTATTTGGGGTGTACGTAGTCACAACCTTCACCGGCACAGTCGCGGGGTTAAGGTCAATCCGTGGTATGACGGCTTACGGAGCTTATATCAACGAAGCGACGTTGGCAAACAAGGAAGTGTTTGATGAAATCCGGAAGCGTTGTTCTGGGTTGGGCGCTCGTATTATTTGCGACACAAACCCAGATCACCCGAATCATTGGTTAAAAAAGGATTATATAGATAAGGCAGACAACAAGAGGATCATCTCAAATCACTTTACAGTGTTTGATAATATTTTTTTGAATCAAAGGTATATTGACAATCTCATCGCAACAACTCCAAGTGGAATGTTTACAGAGCGTGGTATCTATGGCCGTTGGGTTAGCGGTGAGGGAGCCGTTTACCGTGATTTCAAAGAAGATATGCTGGTATCCGACAAAGACATTCCGACAGACGACATCACAACCTATTACGCTGGTGTCGACTGGGGATACGAACACTACGGAACTATCATTGTCTGCGGACAAACAGCAGATGGACGGGTGTACCTCTTAGAGGAGCACTCGGCACAGTACCAAGAAATTGATTATTGGGTGGAGATTGCCAAAGATATAAAAACACGATTTGGCAATATTAAATTTTATGCTGATTCTGCCAGACCAGAACATGTATCTCGTTTTAAACGTGATGGAATTAGGTGTATAAATGCTGACAAATCTGTTTTAAGCGGTATTGAACAAGTGGCTAAGCTGATGAAGCAAGGTCGCTTTTTTGTTTGTTCTGAGAGGGTTAACAAGTTCAAGGACGAGATTTATCAGTATGTGTGGAATGAGAAAAATGGAGAGCCAGTAAAACAAAATGACGATGTGTTAGATGCTTTGAGATATGCAATTTATACGAGCAATAAATCTAGTGGCTGGCTCGTTTAGGAGGAGAAATGTTACAAACAGATAATATATCGGCACTTGTTGCCGAAGTGAAAAGGCTGGTCTCGAATGACCGTGGAAGCACTTTGAAAAAAGAGATGCAGACGGGTATCAATTACTACGAAGGTAAACACGATATTGCAAACTATCGTCTTTTTTATTTTAACAATGAGGGTGAAGTTGTTGAAGAAAAACACAGAAGTAACACACGGATTGCTCATCAGTATTTTACAGAGCTAGTTGACCAAAAAGTACAGTATCTGCTGTCCAATCCGATTGAGGTTACAACTGAGCAAACTGGATTGCAGGAATATCTAGATGAGTACGTCAACGAAGATTTCCAACTCATGTTACAAGAGTTAGTCGAGGGAGCAAGTCAGAAATCCTACGAGTATGCCTTTTGGAAAATTGATACTGATAATCGTTTACGGTTTAAAACTGCTGATGCTCTTAAAATCATTCCGATCTACAATGAATTTTACAACATAGACCAAATCATTTATTACTATGATGAACAAATTGTCAAAGATAACAAACAAAAGACTGTGACTAAAATCCAGTTATGGACAAAAGAAGAAGTCTTTTATTTTGTGCAGGAAGATGGTCAAGCGGTCAAGTTGGATAATTCGGCTGAATACAATCCTAAGCCACATCTACTAGCTCAAAAGGGCGAAGATAAGTTTGGCAAGGGCTACGGTCGTGTGCCATTCATCTGTCTGCAAAACAATCGTGGCAAGACTAACGACTTGCAACCTATCAAAGACCTTATTGATGACTATGATATGATGGCTTGTGCATTGTCAAATAACTTGATTGACTTTGACCACCCAATTTATGCAGTTAGAGGATACGAGGGCGACAATCTGTCTAGCTTAGTCACAAACCTCAAGACCAAGAAGACCGTGGGAGTTGGTGAAAACGGGGGCATTGATGTCATCACAACCAATATCCCTGTTGAAGCTCGTAAGGCTAAACTTGAGATAGATAAGGAAGCTATCTACAAGTTTGGTATGGGGTTTGACAGTTCTCAGACAGGTGACGGGAATATCACAAATGTAGTTATCAAATCAAGATACAGCCTACTCGATCTAAAATGTAACAAGATCGAAGTACGCTTGCGTGCAGTCATCAAAGAGATGTTACAACTGATTGTAGAAAACATCAACGAACTGCACGGCAAAAATTATGATGCTAGTAAAGTCGAAGTCGCAATTACAAGAGACGTCATGGCTAATAAAGAAGATAATGCTACCATTGCTAAGACGGAAGCCGAAACCAATCAGATTTTGATTAACAACATCATGACTGCAGCACAGCGACTTGATGACCGCACTGTTTTAGAATTGCTAGCAGGTATTTTGGAAGTTGACCCAGACGAAGTTGAGAAAGCACTGGAAGAGCAGGGGTATCAAACTGATTTCAACCAGTCTACGGAGGTGACAGATGACGAAGCTGAACAAATTCCAACAGGAAATAGAGAACCTGTTGCAGAAAGCGGACAAAGCGACGGACAAACGACTCTATAACCTCTATATCGACACGATAAAAGACCTGAAAAAGTCTTTACTTGTTGATTATCAGCGGTTGGATAGCCTGACATCTTCTCAAAAGCTCAAATTGAACCAAATGAGCACACTTTTAGAGCAATTAGACCAATCAGCAGATAAACTAAAAAAAGGGCTTAGAAGTGAAATTACAGGGCATTTAATTGACACTGGGAAAATCGCCTATAATGAACTGTTTTACGAGTTTGAGGGCGGTCACGGTGGGATTAACTTTGCCATGCTAAAAGAGGAAGAGTTAAGGACCATTATCGAAACACCTGTGGCAAACTTTAAGTTATCTGAACGCTTGAATGATGGGGTTGTGGAACGGTTACGAAACAACATCAAGGACGACCTCAATCGTATATTTTTGCACGGCGCGAGTTATGCTCAGGCATCTGCTAGATTGGCAGAACAGGGGTATAGCTCTTATCGTCGGGCTATGATGATTACTAGGACAGAAGCTGGACGGGTGCAAGCTGTAGCTAGGGAAAAAGCTCAATTGGAAGCTAGAAACCTAGGTGTTGAGTTTGACAAGGTTTGGGTAGCGACTTTGGACGGTCGCACAAGGCACAATCACGCAGAACTGGACGGTGCAAAGGCTGATAAGGACGGTTATTTTGAGATTAACGGTCTACGGACGAAGCAACCGCATATGTTTGGTTTTGCAAGCGAGGATGTCAACTGTAGATGCCGGACAATCTCACGGCTTAAAGACGATGACACATTGACATCAAGGCGAGATAATGAGACCGGTAAGATTATCAAGTACAGGAATTATCGAGAGTGGGCGAGGGCTAAATAATAAGTTTACAGATTTGACAAAATAGAGGAGAAAAAAATGGAAAAACAAGTTATTATCTTTTTAAAGAATGGCGAAACATTATTATTTCAAGACGTAAGCAATATGGATGTGACTGATAAGCACATTGCTTTTGATTACTTTGGCAAAAGTACAAACCAAGAAAAAAGTGGGGTGTTCTTTTTTGACACTATTGCAGGTTGGTCTGCATCAGCGCAACTTTTCAAATAGGAGGTGGTCACTCATCTTGACAGCGGGAAAGACTGCGTTAATCACATAACTTAACCGTGTCGAATTCGATGCGGTTTTTATATTGTCCTGTCACATGACATAAAACTAGGCAAGCCATGTCTGTGTGGCATATCGCAGACACTCCCTGCTGGGAGAGCCAGCATAAAAAATCTATGGAGGTAAACCAACAATGGATTGGTTAAAAGAACTTATTGAGAAACATACTGCAGACGGAAAAACGGAAATTGATGCGGTCATGAACGCATTTAAAGAAGAGTTTCCGAAACACGCTGTCCCTAAAGATGTCTACAACGAGCAAGCCGAAAAGCTAAAAGCAGCTAACAGCACGCTTGACACGTTGAAAAAATCAAATAAGGACAACGAAGAGTTGCAGAATGAACTCAAGGCATACAAGGATAAAGTGTCACAGTTGGAAGCTGATATGAAAGAAACAGCTAAGAAGCAGACTATCAAGGATGCTCTTTCTAGTGCTAAAGCGACTGATTTAGACTATCTCATGTACAAACTTGGCGATGTGGAATTAGCAGAAGATGGCAGTATTAAGGACCTTGACAGTAAAATCAAGGACTTACAGACTAATCACCCTACATTCTTCAAAACCACGGAGCCTGAACAAGCTGATAACGGCTTTAAAACTTTAGGTGGGGTGGATATTCCACCAGGTGGGAAAATTGACCCATCAAAATCACTGACTGCTGACTTTGAGTCTGCGGTCTTCGGAAAATAACTTTTTAAGGAGAAAAAAATAAATGCCAAATACACTCGAATATTCAAAAATTTTCCAACCAGTCCTTGACAAGCAAATCGTGCAAGAATCAACGACAGGTTGGATGGAAGTAAACAGTAAGTTAGTACAATACAATGGTGGCAACGAAGTCAAATTGCCGTCTATCGTTATGGACGGCCTTGCAGATTATGATCGTTCATCTGGTTACGTTGATGGTGCTGTGACACTTACGTGGGATACTTACAAGCTCACACAAGACCGTGGTCGTAAATTCCAATTGGACGCTATGGATGTGGATGAAACAAACTTTGTAGCAACTGCTGGAACAGTCATGGGCGAATTCCAACGCACTTTGGTTGTACCTGAAATCGACGCTTATCGCTATTCTGCTATTGCCGCTAAAGCTATTGCAGTTGGTCAAACTCGTACTGCTGCAATCACAGACTCAAACATCTTGAAAGAACTTTTGAAAGACATTGCAACAGTAAAAGAGATTGTCGGAAATACTGCAAAACTTAAAATTACCATGTCCGAAACCATGTTGACTAATCTTGGACTTGATGACAAAGCATCTAAACGTATTTCAACGGTCACAGTGCCGGCTGGCGAAGTGGCAACTGTTGTTACAAAAATTGACGGTCATGAAATTGTGCCAACACAACAATCATTGCTTCAAACTGCGTTTAAATTTAATGACGGCAAGACTGGCGGTCAAGAAAAAGGTGGATTCGTGGCTGATCCGTTAGCAAAAGCTATTAACTGGCTTATCGTTGCCGAAAATGCACCTATTGCAGTATCTAAAACAGACGTAGTACGTGTATTTGATCCAATGACTAACCAACGTGCAAACGCTTGGGATATGGACTACCGCAAGTATCATGATATCTGGATTCCGAAATCAAAAGAAAAATCAATCTTTGCCAATACAGTAGCTTAGGAGGTAGCTCATGCGTAAATTTAAACGCTTGAACGTCATCAAAGAGACAGATAGCGACTTGGTTGCTGACCGGCTCATCGAAGCAGGATTTGAAGAAGTAGCAGGGGATATTGAGTCCGAAACCGTGGAAGAATTGTCCCGTGATGAAATCAAAGCCCAATTGGACGAAGCAGGCATCGAGCATGCCAATAATGCAAAGACGGAAACATTGCTTGAAATTTTGGAAGCATCGAAACTAGGGGAGTAGTCTGCTACTCTCCTTTTTAAATGGAGGTATGTATGATTATTAGTCTAGAAGAAGCATTAAAACTTGATGCAGATGCGACACAGGAAACGTGTGATGGGCTAGAAACAATGGTCCGAAAGTTGACAAACAACAATTTTCAGTTGATTAAATTCCGCATTCGTGGTTTGCGATTATCTGGAAGTACAATCAAAGCTAATAGCGGACGTTTGGATATATTTAAAGCTGGCGACACAATAGAAATCAATGGAACAGACTACAACAATGGTCTATACGTTGTTGAGAGTGTCTCTGATGATGCAATTACTATCCGTGGGGATTTTATCACAGAAACCAATTCAGGGGCTATAGCAACTAAAGTGAGCTATCCTGCTGACGTGCTGACAGGTGTCAAGAAGTTGATTGCTTATGACGCCAAAATGCGAGATAAGGCCGGTATCAAATCCGAAACCGTGGCACGTTGGTCAGTGACTTACTACGATGTGACGTCTGCTGAAAGTTCGGAAGGTTATCCAGTCAGCTTGCTTGGTTTCTTGGACAAGTATCGAAAGTTGAGGTGGTCGTGATGTTAACGTTTTATCTTTTGAAAAATATAGCAAATGGCGAAAATGAACTTGGACAAGAAATCTTTGAGCATAAGAAAGTAGCTGAATTTATTGGCTATATGGATATGCTTGATGGAAATGAATCCAATGACAAGTTAGCCTATCTTGCAGACAGTACCCATGTCATCTTGACTAAGAATATGACAGTCAATGCTGAAATTGAAGACAAAATCGAAGTCAATGGAAAAACCTATGAAGTGACCTATGTTGATGATCCGGTGAATATTGGCCATCATCTGGAAATCTATATTAAAGGTGTCCACTGATGAAATTTGTAGATAATTCAGAGGCAGCCAAAAGAGAACTTGAACGTGCTGCGATTAGAGGTCTTATCAAAGCTTCGTTGTTGGTTGAGGGTCACGCTGTGCTTTTAGCACCTGTCGATAAAGGAGGCTTACGAGACAGCATTGGGTACCAGGTCAACGAGAGCGAACTGGTTGCCTATATTGGTACTAATTGCGAGTATGCAATCTATGTCGAATATGGCACTGGTGAATTTGCTGAAAAAGGAAACGGTCGTAAGGGTGGTTGGGTATATAAAACACCAAACGGTGAGGTACATTTTACTTACGGAATGTCACCACAACCATACCTACGACCAGCATTCAGGAAAAACCAAAAAGCTATAAGAGACATTTTGGCGGACTGTTTAAGAGAGTTGGGAGGGTAGATGAAAGAAGTTATCAAAACAATCTTAAAAGAGCTGAAAACTGTCCACAGTGAGAGCTACTACATCAAGAACTCTGCTAAGACTGTCAAGTATCCATATGTGGTCTTTTCGACTAGCTTGACCAGTATTGACCGTCATGCAGATGGTTGTTACCTGGATGTGGATATTTTTTGTAACAAAGGCCTAGACCAGGTCGAAATCGAAACATTATCTGAGAGCATTAAGATGCACTTGAGGCATTTTGACACAATGCTAGAGGATTGCTACATGCGAACGCAATTCCAGTCAATGCAGGCCGTGCCAACAAACCTGGACGATTTGCAACGACGGAATTTGCGTTTTTATATTAAATTAGATTGGAGAAATTAAATGGGAGTTAAAACACCAGTAAAACGTACAGGCTATACAGCTAATACGCCAAAGCATTATCTTATTAATGCGGGTGCAGTTTATAAAAACCTAACCTGGAACAAGGCAGGTGGCACTGACGGGAATGGAGTTTGGGAAGGTGAGTTGTTAGGAGCTACGTCAGGCGGTAACAAGGTCACAATCGAAACAAACTACCGTACTGTTGAAGTTGACGGAGTATATGTGCCAGCTGTCGGTCAAAAACTGCTAGAGAGCCAGACGGCTAAAATCGAAGTCAACGTTAAAGAAATCACAGCGGAAAATATCCGTTTATCTATTAACGGTAAGGTTACTGAAGCAGATGGAACTACTGCACCAACAGGGTACAAGATCGTTTCAGGAAAATCAAAACTTGAAAATGGCGATTATATCGAAAATCTCGGTATCGTAGGTACTATGTCAGGGACTAATGACCCTATTATTGTTATCATTGATAACGCTCTTTGCACGTCAGGACTTGACTTTGATACAAAAGACAACGAAGAAGCTGTTATCTCAATGACATTTGAGGCACATGCTGCTGAAGGCCAAGTTGACGATTTGAGTTTACCGTGCCGAATCTACTTCCCGAAAATCGTTTAAAAGGAGACATAAATGGCTGAAACACTAAAAATGCGTGAGTTGAATGGGGGCGACATCTTTACGATGTTGTCTATCATTGGCAAATTAGATATCAAAGAAGAGGTCGTGGCGCTCATTGAGCGCCAGTATGGCACAAATCAAAAGGTGGTAGAACTATCCGACCACAAGAACAAGAAACCAACAAAAAAAGAGCAGGAACAAGCGAGCTTGGCTATCCAGAAGCGTGGGATGGTCGTTGTGACAGACCTTGGATTTGCTGTCTTGAAGCACGTAGGAGATGCCAAGGAAGATATCAATCGTTTCTTGGCTGAATTGACAGGGACAAGTCAAAAGCAAATCGAAACGCTCAACATGTTCGACTATACCAAGTTATTGATGGAATTTGGAAAGAAGGCAGAGCTGAAGGATTTTTTCCAATCTATTGCTTCGCTATTGGCTTAGATACAAATAAGCTCATAGATATACTTTTTAAACGATATGGAAATCCAAAGACTTTGCTAGAGACACAAACTCTAAGCGAGTCTTTGGACTTTTTTATGTACTTGCTTGATGAACAGGATAAAGAAGAATTGACAGACATATGGAAGTCAAAAGACTTTGACATGACTTTATCCGACTTTATTAAGAAGCATTCTAAGAAAAGTTATATCGATAAACAAAGCAAGAAGCAACAATCTGTAGATCAAGATAAAGAAGCTATCGCTTTGGCAGAATCGATTTTGAAAATACAAAAGAAAGGAGAGTAACATATGAACGTTTTTGAAATGTTTGGCAAGATTGGCATCAATAACAAAGAAGCCAATAGGGCCATTGATGAAACAACAGGAAAAGCTGAAGGTGCTCATGGGAAGCTCTCTGATATCTTTGGGAAAATAGGTCAAGTGGCTGTAAAAGCTGGTAAAGTCATGGCCACTGGGCTTGCCATCGGTGTTACTGCACTGTCTACCTTGACTGGTGTAGCTGTTAAGCATTACGCTGAGTACGAACAGTTGGTCGGTGGTGTCGAGACACTATTTGGAGCAGGGGGGAAGTCTCTAGAAGAATATGCGGCATCTATCGGACAGAGCGTTGAAGAAGCTAGAGGAAAATTTGACCAGTTGAATAGCGCTCAGTCCGAGGTCATGAATAATGCTAAAAATGCATATAAGACTGCTGGATTATCTGCTAACCAGTACATGGAAACAGCAACATCATTTTCTGCATCACTGATTCAATCGGTCGGTGGAGATACCCAAAAGGCTGCCAAATTAGCCGACCAGACAATCGTTGATATGTCTGATAATGCAAACAAAATGGGCACTTCAATGGAAGCTATCCAAAATGCATATAACGGCTTTTCTAAACAAAACTACACCATGCTGGACAACCTCAAGCTTGGCTACGGTAAACAATATTGCCGTATTAAAAGTAGGTTAACCATTTTATTAATGGGTGTGCATACAC
>NZ_JBQKDI010000022.1:0-19417 GCF_052121915.1 Collinsella sp. LCP19S3_B11 | reverse complement strand
CCGATCTCCCGGGGCCGGCCGATCCGGCCCTCAGGGTATCGGGTTCCCACATTCATCCGCACATGTGCGGATGAATGTGGGAGGTGTTCGGATAAAGTTGATAATCAAGGCATCCCCGCCCAGAGCAAGCCCGAGCCGAGCAAGGGACATGCCCGAAAATAATTCTCTGTTAACATGAAATGCAATGTCGCAATAGGGAACGCACGCTTGAATTGGAGGATACGATGAAGATACAGGTTAAAGAGACCTTGGCCAGGCGCCGGACGGTTTTCTTCCTCACGCTCGCAGCCATCGTCGGCGTTTGCGCCTTCACCTTCTCCGGCACCCAGAATTACGCCTGGGCTGAAGGCGAAGGACCCATTGCCACTTGGAATAGAGACCTAACGCCGGAAAGTTATTCTTTTCCTGACGATAATGGATTGAATCTTTCGCTTTCAATCGCTCGAGCTAGCTCGAGCGATTACCTGGAGGCCCATATCACGAATAACGGCGGAGATACAATTCCCCCATCTGTCCTTGAGTTGACAACGAATGATGGACAAACATTAATCGCCAAATTTACAGACCCTATTCCTAATGGCGGCCAAACCGGAGCATCTTCCATTGAAGGCTCGGATGCCAATACCCGATTCACTAAAGCAGAGCTTTACGAAACCGTCACCGTGACCTTCAATATGAGCAGCCACGGAACCCAGATCATCAACCCCATTACGATCAAGAAGGGGACGTCCGTCACCCTGCCCCAGCCCACAGACCCGAATTATGACTTCGGCGGCTGGTTCACCGATGAGAGCCTCACCACCTCGTTCAACGGCACCGCCGCTACAAGCATGACCGTCTACGCCAAATGGACCAAAAAGGAAAAGGTCACCGTTTCCTTCGAATCCGAATTCGGGACCGCACCTGAAGCCGTGACCGTGAACAAGGGCGAGATCGTCGAACTCCCCAATCTAGGCACTGACGGCGACTACACATTCGTTGGCTGGATCATGAAGGGCTCCGAAGGCACCAATCCCTTTATCGGCGAATACACCGCTAAAGAAAACATCACCTTCACGGCTGTCTGGGAAGCTCCCTCCACTCCCATCATCGAAATGGTCGATGTCACCTTCGACATGAACGGCCACGGCGACAGTGTGACCAAGCAGACCGAGAAGGGCAAGCCTATCACCCTTATCGATGACCCCACCGCCGAAGGCTATACCTTCAAGGGCTGGACCTACGACAAGGAAGGCAAGCAGGCCTTCGACCCCAAGAAGAACGCAGACCAGGACACCACCCTGTACGCCCAGTGGGAGAAGAATGCCGACTCCGCTCCCACCAACTCAACAATCCCCCGGACCGGTGACAACCAGATGGCACTCCTGGCATCCCTCTGCTTCAGTGCAGCAGCCCTGATTGCAGTCGGCATCGCGTTAGCCGCGTATCGCAAACGCAAGCACGCATAAAGCATACGTGACGTTACCGTTCTAATTCTCGATCTAAACAGAGGGGAGTCCCGCGGGACTCCCCTTCCCATTCGCGTACCTAATTACGCTGTTTCTACTAAAATTGGGAATTCTATTCCCAGTTTTCTCCTATTCCCACTCGAATAAGCTCGTTTACTGCCGCGCCATCCCAGTCCATTCCAGTTGGGTCATCGTTTTTAGTTGCCTTGCCACCGAATCCCGCCACGTGCCGCCGTGTGGGCGTTTGGGACAAAACGTGGGACAAAACCGAAAACTATTTCGAAACCACGGGCCCGCAGTTTCGTTTTTGTCCCTGGGACAAAACGGGTTGGTTTTGAGGCTCGGAGAAGCCCGAAATGGATGCCGAAACGCCCGATTTCCCTCTTTGGCGCCTGTTTCGCGAAGTGAATCGTAGCTAGCGGCTTTATTGCCTTGCATTTCCGCAGGTCAGATGGAATGCGGAAGAGCGATGACTGAAAGAATCGTCGCAGGCGGCTTTGTATTTGCCATGATTGTGGTTTTAGTTCCGGCTTATAAACACCTCTGATCTAGGCTCTGACGTCGATTTGCCGCTGTTTCCATCTCAAGAGAATAAGGAGATCCCGTCATGAGCTTAAGCTTTACGTTTGAGCAACAGTGCATGCATATCATTCAGCCGGCTTGTACAGTGCTTTCAGCATAGAGATCGGGTTTTCAAGCGTCTTGGCACCTGAAGGATTCTCAAGTTTTAGCGCAACCTTTATACTTAGTGCATTTATGACTTAAGAGAGGGTTGGACAATGGCTGATTCCGATGAGCGCATCGTAGATTTTATCTCGGGAAAGCAAGTAAGAAGCACGCCTGAAGAGATTCAAGCGGTACAGCCTTTCTCAAAGATTTTGGTTGACGACTATGGCTACCCCAAATCCCATATACAAACGCGCCCACAATGGCATGTAAAGGTTCGCCCTTCGGATACTAAGAAAGAGTATCCGGTTGACATTGCCGTTTTTTCTGATCCAAATCACCGCGATGACAATTTCTACATTGTTGTTGAATGCAAGAAGAAGAACCGCAAAGACGGCAGGACTCAGCTTGAGGACTATATGCGCTTATCAAAAGCGTATCTCGGCGTTTGGTACAACGGCGAAGAACGCATGTACCTACGCAAAATAGAAAAAGACGGTAAGGTGCTGTTCGAAGAAATACCGAACATTCCCCGCTATGGCGAACGTCTAGAAGACTTGGGCAAATTCCGTCGCAAGGATCTTAGGCCGGCTGAAAATCTAAAGGGCACCTTCAAGGCCATCCGTAACTATTTAGCCGCTAATACAGTTGGCATAACACGTGACGAAACGTTTGCTTCGCAGATGATCAATCTTATATTTTGCAAGATTTACGACGAAAGGTTTACCAAACCTGACGATATCGTCAGCTTCAGAGCCGGACTTAACGAAGAGGCGTCCGCCGTAGAAAAAAGAGTCCAAGCGCTGTTCAAAAAAGTGAAGCTCCAGTACACAGATGTAATCCATGAGAACGATGAGATTACATTCGATGCAAAGAGCCTTCAGTATATCGTGGGTGAATTGCAGCTTTATAGCCTTCAATCTAGCTCCCGCGATGCAGTCGGGGCGGCTTTCGAGGTCTTTATTGGCCCTTCGTTAAAAGGAGGCCAGGGGCAATTCTTCACTCCACGCAATGTTGTTGAAATGGCTGTCAACATCGTTGACCCCGGCCCTCATGACAAGATAATTGACCCTGCATGTGGCAGTGGCGGATTCCTTGTAGAAGGACTTCGCTACGTTTGGAAAAAGACTGAGCTCGAAGGCGAAGAACTCGGTTGGCCTCGCAGTGAAATTGATGCAGAAAAGCAGAAGGTTGCCATTAAAAACTTTTTCGGTATCGACAAAGACAGCTTTTTGAGTAAGGTTGCCAAGGCGTATCTTGCCATTCTTGGAGATGGCAGAGGTGGCGTGCATTGCGAGAATTCGCTAGATAACCCTTCAGACTGGAAAGCAGAAACTCAAAACGACATTAGGCTTGGCATATTTGACATAGTGCTCACCAATCCGCCATTTGGCAAGAAACTGTCAATTGACTCAGAGGACATTCTCTCTAGGTATGACCTGGGTCACCGCTGGACCCAGGACCCCGAGGGGAACTATGTAAAGGGAAAGCGTTACGACAAGCAGCCTCCGCAAATCCTCTTCATTGAAAGATGCCTCGATCTGTTGAAGCCCGGCGGCAAAATGGGGATCGTTCTTTTGGAAAGCATCTTCGGAATGCCGAAGTACCGTTATGTCGTCGATTACATAAAGCGCCGTGCAAAGATAATGGCGGTTGTGACTCTTCCAGAAGAGGTGTTTCAACCTGAAACACATGCCAAGTGCTGTGTTCTGGTGTGCCAGAAACTAACCGAGGATGAGCTTCGAAATGGAACTGGCGACTACGACATATTTATGTGTCAAACGAAGTGGTGCGGACATGACAGTCGTGGCAACAAGACTGTAGCCAACCTTGCGGATGGAAAGGAAGTTCTGCTTGATGACATTCCAAAGGTGGCCGCTGAGTATCGTCGCATCATGCTGGGAGCTAGCTCATGATCTCTTTTAAGATGTCTTCAAGGGAAATCAAGGATGATATCTATATCCCTAAGTATTACGATGCCGACCTAAAAGCCGATATCGATTCTCTCCGTCAACGATACATCGCATTCAATCTTGGATCCCTGATTGATTCGGGGGCAATTGAGGTATGCACCGGTCATGAAATTGGCAAGATGGCATACGGGACGGGAGACATTCCATTTGTCCGCACTTCGGATATATCTAACTGGGAGCTTAAAACTGTTCCTAAGCAAGGTGTGTCAACGGATGTCTACGCTGCATACGCAAAAAAACAGGATGTAAAGCCTGGAGATATCCTGATGGTTAAAGACGGCTCTTATCTCATAGGAGTCACCTGCATGCTTGCAGATATCGACCTTCCCATGCTTTTTCAATCTCATATCCTAAAATTTCGTGTAACGGAGAAAGCCGAGTTCAGTCCGGAGGTTTTCTTCCTTGCGCTAAACACACCGATAGTACAACGGCAGATTAGGTCATTTCAGTTTACGGCCGATATCATAGACACAATTGGGGCTCGCTATAGAGAGATTGTTTTCTTTATTCCACCCGGAAGGGAGACTCAGGAAAAATACCGTTCTTCGATTGTCAGTGCGACGAACAAGCGTGTGCAGAGTAGACTTCTCATCAGGCAATTTCCAAAACTCCTTGAAGACAGCCTTGCCGAGGGGACCACTGACCCTATCGACGCCTTCTACTCATTGGAGCATGAAGAGGCTCTGAAAGCCCTCGTTAGCGATACGAGCTCCCATGAGTTTGGAGAAACAAGCTTCTACCGAATCAGCTCTAAGGCCATCCGGGACAATATTTATATACCGAAGTATTATGACCCATCCATTCAAGATGAGCTTAAGGCACTGTCGGAAACATGCGAACTAGTTTCCATTTCTAATTTAGTTGCAAATGGGGTTCTCTCGCTAGGCACTGGTGACGAAATCGGGAAAATGGCTTATGGAACTGGCGAAATACCTTTCGTGCGCACATCGGATTTTTCAAATTGGGAACTAAAGCACAACGTTAAGCAGTGTGTGTCTAAAGAAATATACGATCAGTACAAGAACGCTGAAGACGTACAAGTCGGCGATATCTTACTAGTGCGCGATGGATCTTACTTGATTGGTAGTACATGTCTTTTAACCCAGGAGGACACTAGGATTCTCTATTGCGGGGGGCTCATAAAAATTAGATCAAATGACCAGGATTATTTAGACAGTAATCTGCTAATGGGTTTGCTAAATGCATACATCGTGAAACGTCAGATACGCTCAAAGCAATTCACAAGGGATGTAATCGATACGATAGGAACAAGGCTTCTGGAAGTAATTTTGCCAATCCCTAGAGATAACGGCCTGAAGAAAAAAATATCACAGGAAGTTATGCGGATTATCCAAATGCGTGTTGAGGCTCGTGATGAGATTCGCAGACTATCAATAGAAATGGTATCGCTGTAAAGCACGTCAGTTTCGACTTCTGAACCAGGACTTCCAGTAGCCAGTGCACTTTAACACCTTTTGATTTTCCCATCATTCAGAAGAAGTGCCACCGAGCATAAGTTCCGCACTGATGCGTGTCGTTCTTGCCGGTTCAGCAATACACCGGGGCAGATTATCGACCATTGGCATCGCCGCTAATTGACGCTGTTGATGTCGCAATAGCGATTATTCCCGAGCCAACGAGCCATCTGCGACCATTTTTCAGAACCTATGGAGCGGTAAGGCCCGTCCGATGAGATAATGCGAGCGCAAGACATCTGAAAGGCAGGTAACCATGGGGGCTTGGATGATCCGCGCGGGGCGCGGCGGGGCGTACGCAGCCGACTGGCTCGAGCGCGGCGTCATAGGCATCGGCTGGGACTTCGGCGGCTTGGACATCGCAACCATCGACCGTGATGGGATCAGGACCGCATACGCAGCGGCGCACCCCTCCGAGAGCAAGCAGAAGGTCGCCGCCAACGTCGGCCAGGTCTACCGCGCCCACTCCATGACTCAGGGTTCCACGGTCGTCATGTACGACCCGGCGGAGCGCCTCTACCACATCGGCGTCATCAACGGACCGTGCGTGCCCGTAAGCGAGCCCGAAGGCTTGACCTATACCCGCACCGTCGAGTGGGGAAAGACCGCACCGCGCGACGTGCTCTCCCCCTCGTCCAAGAACTCCCTTGGCGGCATTCAGACCATCTTCGCCGTGTCCGACTGCGTCATGGCGGATCTCGAGGCGGCGGGCGGCAAGCTTGCGTGCGGCGACTGCTCGGCCGCAGCGGACGACGACGCCGCCAACGACGAGGAGACCCTCGCCGCCACCTACGACAACGGCATCGAGCTCATCAAGGACCGCGTCAACCAGCTCGACTGGGAGGACATGGAGCGCCTGGTCGCCGGCATGCTCAAGGCCATGGGCTACTGCGCCCGCGTCATGCCCAAGGGCCCCGACGGCGGCCGCGACGTCGTGGCCTCGCCCGACGCCCTGGGGCTGGAGTCGCCCCGGATCGTCGCCGAGGTCAAGCACCGCAAGGGCGCCATGGGCGCGCCCGCGGTGAGATCCTTCATCGGTGGGCTCCGCGCGGGAGACCGCGGGCTCTACGTCTCGACAGGCGGCTTCACCAAGGAGGCCCGCTACGAGGCGGACCGGGCCAACGTCCCCGTGCGCCTGCTCGACCTGGACGCCTTCGTGCGCCACTACGTCGACGCCTACGACAAGGCCGACGACGACACCCGCTCCATCCTCCCGCTCACCCGCATTTGGTGGCCGGCATAAGGGCGGCGGCTGGATGGCAATGACTGAAATCGAGAAGGGCTGCTTCCTCAGGCTCTTCAACCGTGGAGGCTACGTCCTCGACTTCACAACGGATTCTTTCTACGCCTTCACGAAAAGCAGCGTCGGCGTAGCGCTTTGTGCCCGATAGCGTCTCCAGAAGGGAGGCCTCCCGCTGTCTATATCGAGGAAGCAGCCCTTTGTGATTCCCGGAAACCGCTCCGTAGCCCGCTCGAGCATCGCGGGACTCGCCACGCCCTAGGAATTGAGAGCAAGCATTCAGGATAGGAAGTCAACGGCGATCGCAGGTACCACGAGAGGCACGCTGGCGGATGCGCATTTCCGACGGCCCTCGGTCAAAGCCGCTCCTAGTTTCCAGAGAGCTCTTTCTCCCATTTATGCAAGTTTGACTCGATGCCCTTAAGGCTTGCACCCGCCTTTCCGAGGTGCTTCCTCACGTGTTCCGGATCGAGGCGATGGAGAATCACCAGAACGCAACGTGCAAGCTTCCTCTTCTCTTCATAGCTGTACCGCTCGAATGCAAGGGTCGGGTTAAGAGAGACGACCTTCTCTTCCATATGGCTCTCGTCATTCAAAGCCAGACGGTACATTGCGTTGGACAGCATCGTCCCCAGGTCACCGAACCTTTTCTTTAATTCGGTGTCACGGGAGAGTGAGTCGAACCCCATGCTGAAGTTGAACGAGCTATACCCCTCCAAGACGCGTCTCATGATATTGCCGATTACATAGGAGTGATCCCCAAGATCTTCTTCAGACGATGCATAGTCATAGACAGTTTTGAGCAATACGGAGTATTGGTTCTTTCTTGTTCTTGTGTACTGAACAGCGCCGCCCTCCATCAATTCGAGCAGGCAGTACGCATAATTGTCAGATGGATCGAAATCACACTTGATATCGCCAAGAATATGCTCCAGTTCGGCAACGGTCGCCGCGTCGTGGGTCATGACGGTCACGCGGCTTTCGACGTTTGCTTTGAGTACATGAGAGATGCGCTCACGAAGAAGTGAACAGATCCCGACCCTGTTCTCCATGTCAAAGCTGGAGACGGGGTCATCGATAACGAGGTATTGCGGATCAGAATCCTCGAGACCCTCAAACTTGCCTCTCCCTCCCTCAGAGAAGAAGTAACAAAGGGCCAGGATGTTGCGCTCGCCTGTGGAAATTGCCCTGGGTGCGACGGGCTTGCCGTAGGATTCGATTCTATAGACATTGCCGAAGGGGACGAGTCTGAAGCGAGCGGCGTCAAAGTACACGGAGGAAAGGAAGCGGTTTATCGACGCCACTGCAATCTCGGTCATCCTCAGCTTTGCCTCCTGTGCTCCCTTTTCCCTTCTAAGTTGCCCCTGTTCCTCCTGGCACTTGTGAAGGCTCTCCTTGGCCTCGCGAAGCCTTGTTACCGCCGCGTCGTATTTGGAAATGGCGTTGTGCGCATCTACATAGGCGATCTGGTCATTGATCTCACGCAGACGCGTTTTAAGGTTATCCCTATCCCGGATGGCGGCGTTCAGGCTCTCGATATCTGCATTTACGGCATCAACCGCGGCGTTAAACCTGGAAATAGCCACATCAAGGCCGAGATCAGCTATTTCGATGACGGAGTAGAGGTTCGATTTACGTTGGAAAATCAAGGAGTTGACACGATCAATCGCCTCATTGGCGGTTCGAAATGCATCTTCGTATGCATTAACGGCGTCAGGGGATATCTGCGGAGGCAGGGACGATTGCTTGTCCAAAGGCAGCAATCTGGCAGCGTCCAGGCGCTCCTTGAACTCTTCGGCCTTCCTGCTCAGAATTTTCGAGATCGACTCGACTAGTGAATCTCTATACGCTGGAGAAACCTCCTGCTGGCACATCGGGCAATGCGCGGTGCCATCGTCGGTGAAGACCCGGAGAGCATGCTCGACCAGGCGTTGCTCGCCCTTGCGCGTAAGTTCGAGAAGCCGCTTCTCGCGATCCGTGAGCTTCGGCTGATCGAGAATCTCGGCCAACAAGGCAAGAATCCCAGCCTCATCGTAAGCGCCTGGGTCGGCTTTCTGCATGCGCCAGTCAATGACGGCGCCTGCCCCATCTATCCGCTTGCATTGAATCAACGAAGATTTGAAATCTTCTTCCATTTCTTTGCGAGTCAAGCTGACCTTCGCGTTGCGGATGCTATTCCATCGGGAGGCTGTGAGACTCGGCTTCCCGCCGTCGACCTCTGCGAGCCTGTCCGCCCATCCTCCATTCTTGGCGCAATCCTTCGCCGCCTTCTCGAGCTTCGACAAAGAACTGGGACCGTTTTCGGCCTCGTCTTTTATCGCCGTATATTTGACGCAGGCATCGCCAAGCTTAATTAGCTCCTCGTCTATTTCGCCAATACGCTTGGCAGCTGTCGCTTGGTCTCCAAGCATGACAATGGCCTCAAGGCCTTCCTCATCGATGAGGACCTTCTCTCGAACGTAATCCTCGCTGAAAACCCTCACGCGACTCTTGCTGTCAAGAATTATCGATGAGCCGTCCTTGTCATAGAAACAGCCAACGTTATTGACTGCAGAGGCGGCCTCGGCGATGCGACTCGCCAGCGTCGTCTTACCGGAGCCGTTACGACCGAAAATCACCGATGCCCTATGCGGATTGCCGACCGCACCAAAGAGATCCACATCCACGCCGCTGGAAAAGCATCCAGAGCAGATATGGACACCTTTGATGTCGAGTATCGAATTAGCCACGAGAATCACCTTTATCAGATACCGCTAACGTAACAACAGCCAAACCGACACCTTCTACCACATGAGCGCGATGTGAATGCCAGACCCACCGAGAACGATGACAAGCAGGGCTATCGCAATCACTGCAGCCCTACAGCCTGCTCACAAGTCGGTTCCGCACGGCATGACGTTTAGCCGCACCTTAAGCCATCGTAGAAGTTCTTACAAGACGCCTGGACAAATGAAAACTGGCCGATTTCAGTAACGCCTTTGGCGATAAGGCGGAGGGCGCCGGAGGGGCTGAAGATGCCAGCCACCAAGCCATTGATGCCCGCTCGTCCATCCTAGCTTGCCCAGACGGCCCTCCCGCAATGTCCATGTCCCAGCGGATGGGTACCATTTACCCGGGTGCACCTGGGGCAACGGGCCGGCAGGCCCGTGCAAGGTCGCTCGCAGAACACGCAACAGCAAACAGGACAAAAGAGGCGAACGACAGATGCCGGACCCCGGACGACAGCACCGCGGAAGACAAGCATTCCAACCACAACCGAACCAACTTCACTCCTAGGCAGGCGCCCGCATGGGCGCCTTTTACTTTTCAGGGACTTAGCTCGCAGCTAAGGCATGCGGCCCATGTCCGTTTCGTGAAGACCCGACCAGCTCGACCCACCTCGACCCGTCTCCGTTCCCGTCGGACGCGCAACACGCCACCAGGCGGTTCAATCGTCGCGCAGACGAAAAGGGACGCTGCGTCGCGCGGCGTGCCCGCACGGTGCCGCACGGGAAGATTGGAGGAACCATGGCACGCACAGCCGAATGCGCCGCGCCCGAGGACAACCAGGGCCGCGACGAATGGATGACGGTGATCGAGATGCAGGAGTACATGAGGGCGAGCCGAAACAAGGCATACGACCTCATCTGGTCGGGAGAGATCGACTCGTACAGGCTCGGCAGGAAGCTCCTGGTGTCGAGGGCGTCCGTGGACGCCTACATCGAGTCGAGGAGCGGCAGGAGATGACGGCGGCGACCGCCCCGGGAGCCGCCCGCGGCCGGGCACGCGAGGGAGCCTCGAGACGAAAGGAGCTCGAGGACGACCATGACCAAGAGCACTAGCAGGAGCCAAGTGAGGCTCATAGCGTCGACGAATGCGATTTTCGGCGCCGACGAGGCGTGCGCGATGCTGCGCATCAGCCGCGACGCCATGTACCGGCTCGCCAAGGACCCCGACGACCCGTTCCCGATCCGCTACATCGGCGGCAAGACTCGCGACGGCATCGTGCTGCACGACGAGCTCGTCGCATGGGTCGAGCGCAACAGCATCGTCGGCTCGCCCAGAAGGGCCTAGCGCCGATGGCGGCCGCAGGCCCGAGGGGGCGCGACGGCCCCTCCCCGCGCGAGTTCACGACGGTACGGCATTTCATGATGGCGGACCTGGGCCTCTCGGGGCTCCCTCTGCTCGTCTACGCTCGCATCTTCGGCTTCTGCGACGCCGGGTGCGACTACTTCGAGAGCAAGGGCGGCTTGGCCCGGTTCCTCAACGTGCAGGAGCGCAGCGCCTACCGCGCCATCCGCGACCTGCTCGACCGGGGCCTCATCGAGGAATGCGGAACGCACGCCCCGGCGCGCGGCCACGCCACGAAGCGCTACCGCATTGTGCGCGAGAGGCTGCCGTCCGGCGCGCTGGCGAACCCTGACGAAACGCCAGGGTTCCCTGCAAGAAAAGGTGACGAGATGTCAGGGTTCCTCGCGAACAAGGGTGACGAACCGTCAGGGTCCGCAGCCCGAACCCCTGACGATATGGCAGAGAAACCCCTGACGATATGCCACCCGATAAGAAAAAGGGATAACGAGGACTTCAGAAGATAAGGAGGGTGCGCCCGATGGACCGAGTGGGACTCATCACCCTGGAGCAGGCCCGGGCCGCCGGGCTCTCCTTCGACGAGCCCGAGCCGAGGGCGTGCCCGCACTGCGGCGCCGCCCTCGAGCCGCTCGGCGCGGCGCTGGCGGGCAAGGTCGCCTGGGTTTCCGCCGCCCCCTGCCCGTGCGAGGGCGCCGCCCGGGAGCGAAAGGCCGAGGAGCGCAAGCGCGCGGACCTCGCCGCCAAGGAGGAGGCCGCCCGCCGGGAGAAGGCGCTCTCGCGCGCGGGCATCCCCAGGCGCTACTGGGCCGCCGAGGCCGACCGCCCCGAGTTCGCCGAGTACATCGCCTCGTTCGCGGGCAACGGGGGCGCCGGGCTCTACATACACGGGGGCGTCGGCGCCGGCAAGACGCACGCCGCCTCCGCCATGGCCAGGCTGTTCGCCGAGGCCGGCTACGACGTCGTCTTCACGACGGCCAAGGGCATGCTCGAGCGCGTGAAGGCGACGTTCGACGCAGGCGGCACCGAGGCCGCCGTCGCGCGGTACGCCAAGTGCGACGTCCTCGTGCTCGACGACCTCGGCAAGGAGGACGCGACCGAGTGGTCGGTCGGCACCGTGTTCAGCGTGCTCGACGCGCGCTACGAGGACATGCGCCCGACCATCGTCACGTCGAACTACGCGCCGGGCGCCTTGGCGGACAGGCTCGCGAGGCGCGGCGAGCGCATCACGGCCGAGGCCATCTCGAGCAGGATCTCCCAGACCTGCAGGCCCGTCTACCTGGGCGGAAGAGACAGGCGGCGCGGCTGACCCGTGCGCTTCCCGTGGAGGCGCGGACGGCTCGACCCAGCTCGACCCATCACGGGCGGCCCCGCCCGCCGCCGCAATCGAAATCGCTATACACGTCTTGGGCGGCGCCGACGCGCCGGCACGCACGCCTGCTCCGACTCGCACCGTGCCCCCATCGCGAGAGCGCCGCCCGCCATACAAGAAACGAAAGGCGGGACGCCCATGGAGGGCTTCGAGAGGATAACCGGCCGCGAGCGCGAAGAGCTCGTGGAGAAGTGCCAGGAGAACGGCTGGCTCAAGGTCGGCGGCTTCGACTGGCAGGACGACCCGTTCCTCGAGGAGTACCCCTACGAGTTCTCCCGCACAGGGAGCGTCGACAGGCTCCGCGAGGCGCTCGGCGCGGGCAACTGGGCCATACGGCAGGGGTTCTGCTACCGCGACCTCGCGTTCATCCAGCAGGTGAACGGCGGCGACGAGTGGTGGACGCTCAAGCGCGACGGCGACGCGTGGACCAGCTTCGAGAGCTGGAGCTTCGGCGCCATCGCCCAGGAGCCCGAGCGCTTCGAGCGCGCCATGCGCGACATGTGCGAGGCGACGCCCGAGCAGTGCCGCAGCGGCGAATGGGCCCACCTGCACGAGAAGGCCCCCGAGCCGCTGGCGCAGCGCGCCGCGTCCGCCCGCGAGGCGAGCCGCGCGCACGCCGGGCAGGATGCCCGCGCGCCCATGGCGCGCGAGAGGGCCGTCGGGGCCGAATAGGGACGACCGGGGCGCGAAGGCGCCCCTTTTTCATCTCGACTGGAAGGGAGGCGCGGGATGGCGAGCGACTACGGGGACGAGGCGGGCGGCAAGCTGCTCGACTGGATGCTGAGGATCGGCCAGGAGGCCGGCGCCGAGGCGATGGCGCGAAGCGCGAGGGAGCTCTCGGGGCGCCTCGCGGGAATCCGCGGGACCATCGCCGACGGGCGCGCCGAGGCCATCGCGGCCGAGGGCGCGCCGACCTACGCGAAACTCAGCCTCGCGGAGCTCTCCGAGCTCCCCGAGTACGCGACGATCAAGGAGATAGTCTCCGAAAAGCTGAGCGCAGCGTCGGTGGAGCACCACATCATCCCCGGCGAGGGCCGCGACTGGCTGCTCTTCAAGGTGGAGGACGCGCCCGAGGTCGACGAGGCATTCCACCGGCTCGAGCAAGAGACCGGCAAGGCCGCCGAGCGCGCCAGGGAGCGCCTCGCCGAGATCGCCGAGAGGCGCCGGGCGCCCGAGCGGCTGGCCGAGCGCGCGCAGCGGGCGCGCGAGGCTTCGAGTGCCCACAGCAAGGGCCTCGGCCGAGACCGCGGCCCGCGCCAGATCGAGGGGCCCGAGAGATGAGGTGGCAGGCGGCGGCCGCGCTGGCCGCAGCGGCGTTCGCAGCGGGAGACGCCGCGGCCGCGGCAATCGCGGCGTCGGGCGCGAACCCGATCCTGGACCCGGAGGCCGCCATGGCGGCGATCCCCGCCGCGTTTCGCGCGGGGCGCGTCTTCTCCGCGGAGGCGCTCCCCCTGTGCGCGGGGACCGCCTGCGCGTGCGGCGCGCTCCTCGCCTGGGCCCGATCCCTGGGGTCCAAAGGCGCCCGGCGCGACGGAGAGGAGCACGGAAGCTCAAGGTGGGCCGCGCGTAAGGACATCGCGCCCTTCGGCGATCCCAAGGACCCCGACAACAACATCATCCTCACCGACAACGCGCGCATCCGCCTCGTGAGCCGCAGGTTCGACCTCTCCACCGACACCAACGACAACGTGCTCGTGGTGGGAGGACCGGGCACCGGCAAGACGCGCTACTACGTCAAGCCGAACCTCCTGCAGGCCAACGCCAGCTTCTTCGTCACGGACCCGAAGGGCACGCTCATCCGCGAGATGGGCGGCGCGCTCGCGGGGCTCGGCTACGAGATCCGCGCGTTCGACACGACCGACTTCTCGCGCTCCATGCGCTTCAACCCCATAGCCTACATACGCGACGAGGCGGGCGTCATCCGCTTCGCCCGCGGCATCGTCGCCAACACCGAGGGCGAGGCAGACCACAAGGGCGACCCCTACTGGGAGAAGGCAGAGCGCCTGGTCTACACCGCGCTCACGGCCTACCTCGTCATGCACTGCGAGCCCGCCGACCGGAACCTCGACGGGCTGCTGACGCTGCTCTCGCTCGCCGACGCGCGCGACGACCCGGGCTACATGAGCCCGCTCGACATGGTGTTCCGCGAGCTGGAGACCGGCGAGCGCTACATGAGGCGCGGCGGCGCGGCGGCGGAGGGCGGAGGCTCGATGCGCGGCTTCGCCGAGGAGGACGGCGCGTGGGAATGGGTCAAGGTCCGCGAGCCGGCGCCGCCCGACGACTTCGCGCTCGCGAGCTACCGCGAGTTCCGCGTGGCGGCCGGCGACACCATGAAGTCGATGCTCTCGAGCTGCAACGTCCGCCTGAAGCCGCTGTCCATCCGGGCCGTGCGCGACCTCACCTCCGAAGACGAGCTCGACCTCGCCCACATGGGCGACGAGGGCGCGAAGGTCGCGCTCTTCGCGTCGATGAGCGACACCGACTCGACCTTCGACTTCCTGTTCGCCCTGCTCATGGACACGGCAGTAAACGCCTTGTGCGTCGAGGCGCTCGAGGCGCACGGCGGCTCGCTGCCCACGACGGTGCACTTCGTCTTCGACGAGTTCGCCAACATCGGGCGCATACCCGACTTCGAGCGGACCATCGCCGTAACCCGCAGCCGGAACATCGCCGTCTCGATGATCGCCCAGTCGCTCTCGCAGCTGAAGGAGACGTACGGCGACAACAACGCCGAGACCATCGTGAACGCCTGCGACACGCTGCTCTACCTGGGCGGCAAGGCGAACGAGACCAACGAGGAGATCAGCAAGATGGCCGGCAAGCAGACGGTGGCGAGCGAGACGCAGAGCGACTCGCGGGGCGCCGGCTGGACCCGGACCGTGAACCGGGGCATCTCCGAGCGAGACCTCATACAGCCCGCCGAGGTGGCGCGCATGCCGCGCGAGGACGCGCTCGTGCTCGTGAACGGGTGCATGCCGCTCATGGACCGGAAGTACCGCCTCGAGCGCCACCCGCGCTCGCGCCTGCTCGAGGAGGCCGCCCGCCGCGGCCCGTTCGACTTCGCCGAGTACCGAAGGCGGAAGAAGGAGGGGTCCTCGTGACGGGGCCGCGGCGCGCGCGGGCCTCCCCCGCCGCGGGGGAGGCCCGAAACGGAACATCGTCAACCGAAAGCAAAGGAGAGCAGCATGCTCGCAAACGTCATCAAGCTCGTGTCCGGCTGCGTGACCTTCCTCGGCGGCTTCCTGGTCGTGTGGGGCGCGGTCTCGCTCGGCCTGGCCATCAGGGAGCAGCAGGGCGGCCCGCAGATCGCGACCGCCATATCCACCATCGCCGGCGGCGCGATCATCATCGCCGCGTCGGTCTACTTCGGGCAGCTGGACACGTCCTGGCTGCCGGCATAGGGGGCGTCGCGAATGGCGCTCCGGATACCGGTGCAGAAGGACATCGGAGAGTACGAGGAGAAGATCGTCGGGAAGATGAGCCTGCGCACGCTCGTCTGCGTGTCGCTCGGCTTCGGCAGCGCGGTCGGGGCGGCGGCCTTCGTCAACCTGGGCCTGCGCGCAGACGTCGCGGGCGCGGCCTTCCCGATCATGCTCTGCAGCATGCCGTTCTGGCTCGCCGGGTTCTGGCGGCCGTTCGGCATGCGGGCCGAGGAGCTGCTGCCGCTCCTGGCGGCCCACGAGCTCTCCCCGCAGCTGCTCGCGTACGAGCCCTGCCTCGCCGGGAGCCTCCCCGAGGGCTCGCCGCGCCCGGGCCGCCCGGGTCGGCGCGCGAGGCGCAGGGCTAGAAGGAAAGGAGCCGAGCTCTATGAGCCGAGCAAGAACCAACAAGGAGAATAGGCCGAAGCGCCCGAGCACCCTCGGGCTGCTCCTCGGCGGCACGGGCGGGCGCAAGGACGCCTCGAAGGGCGCGGAGGCGGACCGGCAGAGGCGCCGCCGGGAGCGCGACCGCTCGCGCGAGATGGCCGCCTACGTCGGCTACGACGCCATGTACAAGGACGGCATCGCCCAGGTGATGCCGGGGGTGTTCAGCCAGACGGTCGAGTTCTCCGACATCAGCTACCAGTCCGCGCGCAAGGAGGCGCGCGAGACGGCCTTCACCGTGATGAGCTCGCTTTTCAACTACTTCCCGGCGGACTCCCACGTTCAGCTCCAGGTCGTGAACGCGCCGATCCCCGCGGACGAGGTCGGCCGCAAGGTCTTCTTCGAGCCCGGGGAGCGCGCCACCGCCGGGCTCGCCGAAGAGTACAACCGGATCCTCAACGACAAGATGCGCGAGGGCGTCTCGAACCTCGTGCGCCACCGCTACCTGACCTACGCCGTGGGCGCCGACGACGTCGACGCCGCGGTGCCCAAGCTCACGCGCATCCGGGGCGACGTGGAGCAGACGCTCGCGCGCATACGCTGCTCGTCGCGCGCCCTCGACGGCGCCGAGAGGCTCGAGCTCCTGCAGGGGCAGCTGCGCCCGGGGTCGCGCTTCGAGTTCTCCTGGGACAAATTGTCCCCGACGTCGGGCGCGCGCACGAAGGACTTCGTCATGCCCTCGGCGCTCGACTTCAAGCCCGAGGGCAGGTCCGACTGCTTCTGCAGCGACGGGCGCTACGGCGCCGTGCTCGCCGTGCGCAGCTTCGGGTCGGTCATCGAGGAGACCTACCTCGCCTCCATCATCAACCTGCCGCTGCCGCTCAACGTGACGCTCCACGTGCAGCCCATCGCGCAGAGCGAGGCGCTCGCGCTCGTGAAGCGCCAGATCGACTGGATGGACAAGGAGATCATCGACGAGCAGATGAGCGCCGTGAAGAAGGGCTACGACTACCAGATCCTGCCTCCCGAGCTCCGCTTCTCGAAGGAGGAGGCCGAGGAGCTGCTCGACTTCCTGCGCAACAAGTCCGAGCGCCTGTTCGTCTACACGGGCCTCGTCTACACCTGGGCCGACAGCCTCGAGGAGCTCGACCGCCGCGTGCAGCAGGTGACGAGCGTCGCGCAGGGCTGCACGATCGGCCTGGAGCCCCTCCACTTCCGGCAGCGCCAGGCGCTCAACTCGGTGCTCCCGCTCGGGGACAACCACGTCTCCGTGAGCCGCTACCTCACCACGGGCCAGGTGGCGATGCAGATGCCCTTCGCGAGCCAGAGCCTCGACGAGGCGGGCGGAGGCTACTACGGGCAGTCCAAGGAGAGCGGGAACCTGGTGCTGTGCGACCGCAAGCGCCTGGCGAGCCCCATGGGCTTCGTGTGCGGCAAGCCCGGCTCGGGCAAGAGCTTCTCGGTGAAGCGCGAGATAACCAACACCGTGCTCGCGCACCCCGAGGACGAGGTCGTGATCTTCGACCCGGCCGGCGAGTACGGCAACCTCGTGGGCGCGCTCGGCGGCGCGAACGTCGAGCTCGCCCCGGGATGCTCGGCGGTGCTCAACCCCCTCGACACCGCCGACGTCGCGGACCGCGCCGACGCCGCCAAGCTCGCGTACAAGACCGACGCGGTGCTCGCGCTCTCGAGCGCGCTCATGGCCGAGGGCCGCGAGGGCCTGCCGGAGCGCGACCGCTCGATCATCGCCCGCTGCGTCGGCGAGGCGTACCGGGAGTGCGCGAAGCACGGCCGCCTGCCCACGCTCGGCGACTTCCACGCGGCGCTCCTCGCGCAGCCCGAGCCCGAGGCCGCCGACATCGCGCTGCGCTACGAGCGCTACGTGAAGGGCGCGTTCTCCTTCTTCAACGGCCAGAGCAACGTGGCGCTCGACAACCGCATCACCAACATCGACATGCACGGGCTCGGACAGAACATGCGCGTGTTCGGCATGATCACGGCGCTCGAGATGGTGCGCAACCGCGTGATGGTCACGCCGCCGCGCCCCAACTACACGTGGCTCTACATCGACGAGGTCCAGAGCCTCTTCGCGCACCCGACGGTGGTCGAGTACTTCGCCCGCCTGTGGCGCGAGGGGCGCAAGTTCGGCCTCATCTGCACCGGCATCAGCCAGAACACGAGCCACATGCTTGCCAACGCCGAGGCCCGCGACATGGTGCTCAACTCCGAGTTCTTCCTGCTGCACAAGCAGTCGACCGCCGACCTCGACGCGTGGGCGGAGATGCTCCAGCTCTCCGGCACGGAGCGCGGATACATCGGCGACGCCGTCAAGCCCGGCGAGGGCCTGCTCATCAGCGCGGGGATCCGCGTGCCCATCACCGACGACTTCCCGAGGGGCCCGCTCTACGACCTGTGGAACACCAAGCCCTCGGAGGTCGCCGAGCGCGAGATGCGCCGGGCGGCGCGAGAGGCGAAGGAGTAGGCATGGCGGGCCCGAGCGAGGGCGGCGGGATGCTCGAGGTGGTCGGGGCGAGGCACCGCGACGTGCTCACCGCGGGCGACGTCGCGGAGACCGAGCGCGACTCCCTGGGAAACGTCACGGAGGGAACCGGCCCGCTCGACGAGGCGGAAGGCCCCGCCGCAGCGGCGAAGGGGGCCAATCCCAAAGGCAATGCGCAGGAAGGCGGGCGCGGGGACAAATTGTCCCAGCCCGCTGGCAACCGGCGCGCGGCCGCCTCGATGCGCTCGCGGGTCGAGGCGGCGAAGCTGGCGATCGCCCGGGAGGCCGTCTCCCAGCTCGACGACTCGGAAGAGCTCGAGGGCGCGTCGGGCATGTACGACGCGGGGCGAGCGACCGGGAAGGCGGCGGGAAGGCTGCGCCGGAGGAAGGCCGGGGCGGCCCGGGGCGGCCGCAAGGCGGCGAACGCGCTCGGCGCCCCCAAGGGAGGCGCGCGCGGACCCGAGAAAGCCGCGGCGGCCGCCAAGCCCCAGGCGGCCCAGGCCGCGGCCCAGGCATCGGGCGAGGCGGCCCGCGCCGCGGGGTCGAAGGGCGCCGCCTCCGCGATCGCGGGCGCCATCTCGAGCGCGGCGCCCGCCCTGCTCGGGGCGGTTGCCGGCATCGTGGCCTTCGTCGCCTGCGCGCTCGCCGTCGCGCAGCTGCTGAGCGCGCTGTTCGGCTTCTGGGACGACGCGGCCTCCAGGCAGGGCCTCGAGGGCCTGCCTCCCTACATCACCTACGAGATGGTCGAGGCGGCGCTCGAGTGCTGTTAGCGCTAATCTAAAATTGACCACTTTCGCAAACGCATCTCGCCGAATGCGCTAACGCGCTTTCGCCGACCCCGCTAACGCACTTTCACCAACTGCGCTAACGGAACT
>NZ_JBQKDI010000021.1:0-20664 GCF_052121915.1 Collinsella sp. LCP19S3_B11 | reverse complement strand
GCGAACCAGATGTGGCCCTACCGGCACGTGGGCGAGTCCGGGACGGTGAACGGCAGGAACTTCGACGCATTTACCATCATCCCGAATGATGTGATTCAGCTCCCCGATGGGAACTACCTCGGCAACGGCTTCCGTGTGAAGCGGTGGGGCCAGGGCGGTGTGCAGCGGATGTGCTGGACCCTATCCGCAGCCTGGTTCTGGTCGAATGAACCGCACGCCGAGGTGTGGGACGTATGCCGTCACGAGAACAACCTGGGCACCCTATACGAGTGGGTGAATCGCGGACGCGATCATTACTTCCAGAACAACACTATGGTGATGCTGCCGGGCGACGAGAACGTCTATGTGTTCGGCACGCCGGAGGGGCGGAAGCGCGGCCCGGATAGCGGTATCTACCTCCGCCGGGCGAACTGGCGGCACCTATGCAACGACGCGTCGTGGGAGTTCTGGGGCTGGACCGGTACACGGTGGGAGTGGGGACGGCACATCAACCCGACCCCCATCCTTCTCCCCGACACGCCCGAAGGCGCGATCGGTGAAATCAATGCGCAGTACATCCACGGGAAGGTGGTGCTCACGTACTGCGACGAGAAGCGTGGCGTGATTGTTCGCCTGGCGGATCGCCCGGATGCGCTGTGGACGAAGTCGCGGGAGATCGTCACCCGCCTACAGGAACCGTCGATGTACGCGCCGAGCATCCATCCGTGGTCCCCGTCGCTGGAGGATGCCTACCTTCATCTATCGTCCTGGCGGCAGTGGGATGGACGGACGATTGACTACTGTGCTCGCGGCTACCGGGTAAACCTCACCGGGAACACCCCCGGGGCGGAGGGGGCGGCATGACCCTGCTGGAGAAGGAGAAGGAGCCACCACTGGTCCGGCTCCGCCGTGGGCTCGGGTCGCCCTGGACGGGGCTGGGAATCTACGGAGTCGGCACGCTCATTAAAGGCCTGTTCTACCTGCCGATGCTGGGGAACCCGAGTCGGCTCCCCGCCGTCGAGCAGTGGGGCGGTCCGAACCTGTGGGCATTTGTGTGGATCATCGTCGGTGCGTTCGCAATCTGCGCGGTGCTGACCCGCCGATGCGGAGCTATCGCCGCCGGGGGCCTGTTCTTTATCTACCTGATATGGGGAGGTATGTACCTAATCGCCGAGGTCTACGGTAACTACCCACTCGGGTCGATGGCGTCTGTGGTGTACCTACTGGTAGCTGCGACGATCTTCTGGGCGTTCTCGCGCCCCCCCGGTGGAGCAGATCATCGTCAAATCAACGCACTGCGAGGGTGAGGGAGATTCCGAATGAGCGAAAGCCTAGCCGCGGTCGTCGTCGGTCTGGTGGGCCTCGCCGGTGCCGTGCTGACCGCATTTATCACCGGCCTATTCGATAACCGGAAATCGGTCGCGGACCAGTATCAAGCCCTGGTGGACGATATTCAGGACTTCGCGAGCAATAAAGCTGCGGAGCAGGATAAGAAAATCAAGGTGCTAACCGCGAAGCTGGAGGACGTGCAGCGTGTCGTGGCGGAGCAGGGCGAGCAGCTCCGCGTGATTAGCAGCAAGTATGATCTGGCGATCGGGTTCATCCGGCGTGCGCATCAGGACAAGACGGTCGCGGATCTGCTTCCGCCGCTTCCGGAGCGGTTGTTGGATGATGTTCGTCGGCAGGTGTCGTGAGTGTTGTACCAGACCAGAAACTTCTGGTAAACTATACGTGTAAGATTCATATCCACAGGAAAGGCAGTACAAGCACCATGCAAGCCCCCGTGATCGGCTCCGCCGCCCTTCACCGACTATCCGAAGCCGACGCGAACAAGCGCGTCTACAGCATTCTCGATTGGATCATCAACCACGCCGACGACAACGGAGTCGTGGAAGTCTCGATGTCACAACTGACTAAGGTATTCAACGTGACTATTGCGATGATCCAGCAGCCACTCCAGCTACTCGAACAGCTCGGCCTGATCACCCGCGAACGACGTGGCCCCTACCCATCGGTTATCCGACTGACCCCCGTCGTCATCCCCACCCTGAAGCATTAAAAAGACCCCCCGCGCTAACGAGGGGTCCCAACTCACAGAAAGGCGTTCTGCTATGAACGACTATACACCAACGTCCGCATGGACCGCAACTTACGACCGAGATCGCCGGAAACTATGGGGCGAACCTGGGAGCGTGTGGACTGTCTTCGACATCCTCGCATCAATGGCTAACGGATCATCCGGGCGGTGCTGGCCGTCCGCGGCGTACATCGCGAAGGAAACCGGATTGAGCCGCGCGTCGGTGAAGAACGCGCTCCGCCGTCTTGACGAGCTCGGAGTGATCAGCGTCGAGCACCGGGAAGCGACAACGAGTGTTTTCACAGTCCCCCTGGCGACCATGAAGGGGGTTAAACCTGTAGCCGGGGGGGCGGGTAAATCCCTGCTCGAAACGGGGGGTAAGGATTTAACCCCAAATAAAGAATTAACTAATAAAAAATCATCTAACAACACGGGCGGCGCTCCGCGCCCGTCGGAGGATGTCTTCCACGAAGAACCGAAGGACACGTCGGCAGGGTGGATTGACGAGCGGACGGCTCACGCCGCCGCCGAAGCTGGCATCACGGCGATGGAGGACGAAGGGGTGCCACTGCGCACCATCGTGGAGCAGACGGCGCAGCGGGCGAACCAGTATCAGATCGTCACGGACCTGTCCCCGCTCCCTCGGACGATCCGCTCCGGTGAGTGGACGCTGGACCCGGAGGGTGATTGGCGGTCGGTGGCTCGCACCATCGTCGTCGGCAAGTGCGGCCCGGTTGAGGGCAGGATCATGAACATGTTCCTCGACGGCATCGCCCCCCTCGTCGCCACGGGGGAGGTTCCGCTGCACCTGATCGAGGAAGCCGCGGCATCCGGCGGTGGTGGCTTGTACGCCATCGGAGCTGTCCGGCACGTCGCGGTCGGCCTGTCGGCGCGTCGAATGTCGTGGTTGTGGCGCATCCGGGCGATCCGCAGGGGCGGCAGCGGCGGGCGGGTGATTGACACGATCATCCCGTCTCGGACGAGCGGTGTCACCACCCCAACCGAATTGTCATTTACCGAGATTGAGGAACCCGCTTATGCGTAATTTCACCGAAGCGCTCGCGGCCCGGTGCCGTGGCCTACTCGGAACCGACCAGGTTCGGATCACCGACGGGCAGACCATTATCCGCTGGACGGCGGAAGTCGAGATAGAGGGAGGGCCGTTCACGACGGCGACGTTCGAGGTCACACCCCGCCCGTTCACGATGGACGCGGTGAATGAGGTGTGCGCGGAGTACAGCGTGTATGACGGATTAGAGCTGGACATCGCCCTGACCGATCTCACCAAAATCATGCCGACAGTGTTCCCAGATAAACTCGAACGAGCTCGGGAACTAGTGCAGCACGACAGCGTCATGATCTACCCCAACGACGTGTACGACCGCGTCGAGTACGTGATCATTAACCCCGACTCTGGGCAGACCATCACCGGCGACGCGGCCCCGGACACCATCCCGCAGATCATGGCCCGCGACGCGGCCCCGAACGCGATCACGCTGGTGTTCGTCCCCGACAACCTCATTGGGGGCGTGTGGTGAAGGAGGGGTTCAGCGTCGAGGACAAGCGCATCATGAGCCGCCGGTCATACGGCGTGTGCGAGCTATGCAACAAAAAGCCGGGCGGGCACTACCACCACCGGAAGCCCCGCAGGATGGGCGGGGTTCATGGCGACGCTGATGCGGACGTGAACCGCCCGTCGAACGGGCTGGTTCTATGCGCGGCCTGTCACGACCGGGTGGAGTCCCGGCGCGGATGGGCGCACGACAATGGGCTGCTGCTGAAAGCGAACCAGCGACCCGAGGAAACACCGGCACGGCTTCCCCGCTACGGCGGGGCTGTGCTTCTGGACGATGAAGGAAACGTGGCATGGCAGATGTGGTAGATGTGCAAGCGATCATCAGTGAGCATGCGACCGTCGCGGAGGGCGTGGAGCCCGGAACGGCGGAATGGCGGCGCAGGGTCACCGCGTCGAAGATTGCGGGCATCATGGACTGCGACCCGTGGGGCGGAACCCCGTGGATCATGTGGCACCAGCTCGCCGGTCATTTCGACGCGCCCGAAGCGGATACCGAGGCGACCCGGCGCGGTCGGCACCTCGAAGCCGGTGTCGCTGATTGGTGGGCCGAGGACAACCCGGAATGGACCGTCACAACGTGCGGAACGTTCCAGTCGCGCCGGTGGACATGGGCCTACGCAACCCCCGACCGGCTGCTGGCAACCACGAGCCGCGTCGCGCTCATGGAGATCAAGACCCAGGCCGACACGAGCGGATGGGGAACGCCGGAAACCAACGGTGTCCCGCTGCACTACTGGCTCCAGGGCTTGTGGCAGTGCGCTGTCACTGGGCTGCGCGATGTCGTGTTCGTGGTCCTCGGCCCGTTCCTGGAGCTCACCGAGTATTGGGTCACCTACACTGATTTCGATATCGAAATGACGGTGGACACGATCGGGGAGTTCGTCGCGACGCTTCCGGGGGGTGTGTGCGAGCGGGAGCCGGAGCGGACGAATCCGTCCTCGGAGTGGCCGGTGTTGGCTGCTATGACCCCGGCGACGGTGCAGGCGGTTGAGGTGGGCGATGTGTATTTCGAGTACGCGGCTGCGAAGCTGCGCGAGAAGGAAGCGGCGGCGGAGTTGGATGCAGCTCGGTCGCGGGTCATCGTCGCCGGTGTGGATGGCGAGTGCATCACGGCGGATGGTCGTGTCGTGGCGACGCGGTCGGGCGATCGGTGGCGGTTTAAGCCGGTTCCGAAGCAGTGGCAGCGTTGAGGTTGATTTCCCCACAACTATCCGGTAAACTTTAAGTAGGTGTTTATGGTGAACACCGTGACCAGCATAGAAAGGCAAACATGCTCAACCCCGAAGCGCCATACGAGCGCTACCCAGACAACCACCCCTACATCCTCGACCCCGAGGGGACCGTCAGGAACAACCTCCCCGACATTATGGCCGACAACGGACTCGGCACCAACACCGAAGACCTACAGTGCCGCAACGAAATCATGCGAGCAATGGTCTACACCGCAGCCATGTTCGACAGCCCCGAAGACTTCGCCCGCTTCGCCCGCGTCACCGGTGACTCACTCCACCGCCTAGCCGACGAAGTCGAAAACACGGAGGACAGCTAACCATGACTGACCAGTACAGCAGCCGATCCCTCACCATCGCCGCCGAGCAGGACACTTTCACACCGGTGCAGATCGAAGCACTCCGATCCATCGGCCTACAAGGCGCAGCCCCCGCCGAGATTCAGGTGTTCTTCCACACGTGCAAGCGGACCGGCCTGGACCCCTTCGCCCGGCAGATCTACATGATCAACCGCCAGGGCAACTGGACGATCCAGACCGGCATCGACGGCTTCCGACTCGTCGCGCAGCGCACCACCGAGCGGACGCACGGAACGCTCGGATACGAGGACCCATTGTGGTGCGGACCGGACGGAGTGTGGCATGACGTGTGGGTCGCGGACGAGCCGCCGGTGGCATCGAAGTCCGTCGTGGTCCGTAACGGCGAGCGGTTCCCCGCCGTCGCCCTGTTCCGCGAGTACGTCGGAACCCGGTGGGATAAGAAGCTTGGCAAGAAGGTGCCGAACACGATGTGGCAGGAGAAGCCCGCCCTGATGCTGCAGAAGTGCGCCGCAGCCCTCGCCCTCCGGTCCGCGTTCCCCCTCGACCTATCCGGTGTCTACACCAACGACGAGGTTCAGGCCGACATTGTGGAGCCGGAGCGTCCCGCCGCGCCGCGTACCGATTCCCTCCACCCGGAGGGGTTCGACCCGGAGACGTGCACTCGCGAGGAACTGCAGGCGGCGTGGAAGCGGGCGAACGCGGCCCGGCAGGTGGGTGAGATGAACCGCATTTCGCAAATCGCCACGCGCCGGTTCAGCGGCGATAATGACAAGAACGGGCAGCAACCAGCCGACAAGGCCCCGGAGCAGGCCGAGCAGCCCGCCGAGGACACCACCATCATCGACGGCGAGACCGTCACAACCGACAAGGAGCAGTAGACATGAAGCAGGGAGAGAACCCCCTATTTTTCGAGGGCGGAGTCAAGGAAGACCCGCAAGTCCGGTACACACAGGACAACAAGCCGTGGGTCACCCTCGACGTAGCCAGCACGTCCCGCCGGTTCGACAAGGAAGCGAACGAGTGGGTGGACGGAACCACGACGTGGATTCCCGTCGCGCTGTTCGGCAACGGCGCGGAAGCAGTTGGCCAGCAGGTGCGGAAGGGAACAGTCGTCATGGTGTTCGGCAACCTCGTTCAGCGGTCGTGGACGACCGAGCAGGGCGAGCGCCGGAGCCGCCTGGAGTGCCGCGCATCATCCATCGGAGTCAAGTGCCGTAAGACCCGCGACGGCGCGGGCGCGGCCCCCGGCGCGGACATGGGCGACCCGTGGGGCTCCACCCCGTCCGGCAACACCGGCGGGGGAACCGGCGCGGCTGGGTTCGACAGCGACGAGCCGCCGTTCTGATGCGGTCCTGGAACCTCCCCATGTCGTTCACCCGCCCCCCACTGTCGCTCAACGACCGGGGACACTGGGCGAAGAAGGCGGCGGCGGTGGCGGCGGTGCGGAAGGAAGCAGCCTACCGCGCCCGCGCGACCGTCCCCCGGAACCTCGGCCACATCACCACCCGGCTCCACTACCTACCGCCGGATAACCGCCGCAGAGACGAGGACAACCTCGTCGCCACGGCGAAAGCGTGCTGGGACGGGCTTGTCGATGCGGGCATCGTCCCGGACGATACGAGCGAGTACATGACCAAGATCATGCCCAGGATCCATCACCACGAGAAAGGCCAGAAGCCGCGAATGTGGCTCGAAATCACCACCACCGGAAGCGAGGACACGAATGCAGCGGACAAGTAAATCGGACAACGTTTTCACACCGGTTGAGTCGGAAATGTTCGTCCTCGGCGCGATGATCCAGTCGCGCGATGCTACCGCCGAGATTCTGTCCTCGGGTATGAACCGGCAGATGTTCTACCGCCCGGATCACCAACTCGTTTTCGAGACAATCGAGCAGATGGAAGCGGAGGGGGCGCAGATTGACCCTGTGTTCCTCGCCGACCGGATCAACGCCGCTTCCGGGCGAACGATCGGAGATGTCGCCCAACTGATCTTCGACCTGATCTCAAAGGCCCCAACTCCGATTTCCGCGATGTACCACGCCGAGCGCGTGCGGGCGGGTTACCTACGCCGGGAATCGTACGCCGCCGCGGCGAAGATCAAGCAGCTATCGGAATCGCCCGAAGTCGAACCGATCGAGGTTGTGGAGCAGGCCCGCGCCGAGCTCGACAACCTAGGGACGGTCAGCGTGTCCGATGCCCCGTCAATGGTGGGCGACATGCTCGAAGCGACGCGGGACTACTACCGACAGGACACCGGGCGGATCACATGGTCGGGCTTCGAGTCCCTGGACTCCATCACGGGCGGGCTCAGGGCGGGGCAAATGATCATCGTCGCGGCCCGGCCCGGTATCGGTAAATCGACCCTCGCCCTGGACTTCGCCCGCAACGTCGCCCGCACCGACCGGGCGGCGTTGATGTTCTCCCTAGAAATGAGCAAGCAGGAAGTGACAGCACGGGCGATCAGCGCCGAGTGCTCCATCGACCTCGGGCGGTTCACGCACTCGACGCTGATGGATGATGAAGCGCAGCGGCTCGCGGATCACGCCGACGATATGAGCAACCTTCACTTGTGGGTGGATGATGCGCCGGGGATCACAATGGCGGAGATTCGGGCGAAGGCTCGGCGGTTAGCTCGCGAGCGCCCCCTGGGGTTGATGGTCGTGGACTACATCGGATTGATTAGCGCTGTGGGAAAGGTTGAGTCGCGGCAGATTGAGATTGCGCAGTACAGCCGGGCGCTGAAAATGCTCGCGAAGGAACTGGACTGTCCGGTTGTGGTGGTCGTGCAGTTGTCCCGGCAGGCGGAGATGAATGGCGCGCCGCGGCTGCACCACCTCCGTGAGTCGGGCGCGCTGGAGCAGGACGCGGATAAGGTCCTGTTGCTGTCGCGGAGTGATGGTGGTGATTTGACGGTTGATCTGGCGAAGAACCGCAGTGGTCAGCTGGGAAGCGTGGAGCTTACGCCGGTGCTGCATTACTGCCGGTTCATGGATCAGAAGTGGTCGCCGGGCGGGTATCAGTAGGGCGGTTCGGAAAAAAGTTTAAGTGTTTTTCGTTTTTTACTTGACTTACACCACCATATCACCTATACTATAGTTACAGGTTAAGGGAAAGGCCCGTAACCAACCACCAGAAAGGCAGAAACAATGAGCACCATCATCATCGAAAAGACCACCACCGAGAACCAGACCAACTGGACCGCCGGAGACCACACCCTCACCAAGAACACCTACGACAACGGCAGCGTCGAATGGCGGGTAACCAGCAACTTCAACACCAACTGCACCCTCCACATCGACCTCGCAACCAACGAACTGCGCTACGCAGCAGCCAGCACCACCGCAAAGGTCGAGGACATGGACAAGCTGATCGAAGAACTGCAAAACGTGAAGCAGATCGCCGAAGCCTTCCAGCAGATCATCGCCACCAACTAACCCCTCCACTCACCCCGCCCCCCGGGGCGGGAACACAGTAAGAAGCACACCATGACCATCGAGATCGACAAGTTCGACAACGTCGCAACATTCGAAACCTACGGCTACGTCCTCATTCGCGAAGAGCTAGACCCCGACTACATGGAACCAGGCGAACCGCCGGTCATGTGGCGCATCGCGTGCCGGAACATCGACAACACACGAATCGAGATGACCGTCAAGAACTTCACCAAGACCATCGAGTTCCACATCCTCGACACCCCACTCCAGGACATCGACACACACCTCAATAACGTGCAAATGGTCAAAACCATCGCCCGCATGTTCGAGTCCATCATGCAAGACGACTAACCCCCCATTCATCCCCGCCCCCCCGGGGCGGGACTCCAGAAAGGAAAACATCATGGCCGGTAAGCACCGCGCAGAAGATCGACACACCAGCAGCTACGACTACGAACTGATAGACGACTACTACGACGAACCCGTCACCATCATGGACTGGGTCGTGTTCATCGCCCTAATCATCATCGGCGGCACGTTCGGCTGGTTGCTGTTCCACTGGTTCAGCCCACTGTGGATGAACTAAGAGAGGGAGGACATACCACCATGAGCAAGAAAATCACCACCAAACCCGCTCCCCGCGCGAACGAGCTTCGCGACATCATCGCGGAGATCATCGGACGCGACGAGAACAAGAACGCCCCGGCGAAGGACCTCGCGACGATCATCGTGGGCGAGATGCTGAACGGCCAGTGGGTACGCAACGACCGCGAGCGCGCTATGGCCGCGAACGTTGGCCCGTCGCTGGTCATGACCTATCACCTGGATATGTCCGCAGACGAGTCTACTGGGTCTATCCACTGGACCACCACGAGCCCGAGCGAGTTGCTGGCGATGCTCGCGGAGACGGTTAGCTGGGCGATCAAGGAAGCGGAGGACGAGTTCCACGTCGCTGGCCCGGAGCTGCTGGCGATCCTGGTCGCGGCTATCGCGCACCACCGGGCAGAGGACGAGCGGAATGGGGGCGAGGATGACTAGCCCGCACCCCGCGGAGTCCCGCGCCCGCGACGAGCTCCGCACCGTCCTGATGAACCCGCCAGATGACCCTGGCGTGCTGCGGAGCCGCATGGTGGATGTGTTGAGCGAGTTGTGCCACGCGCCATTCGAGCGGTGGCCGCAGTGCGCCGTCGAGCTCCGACACATCATGCTCGCGCACCCGGAGACGGACAAGACGCAGCGCCCCGCCCGCGAATGGATGTGGAGCCGCTTGTCCACGATCGAGAAGATGCAATACAGGAAGACCAACAAGTTCTAGGAAGGACTGATCACAATGAAACTGCCGAAACTGCCCTATATAACGACCCTCGCGACGATGACGAGCGATAAGCGCGACGAGGACGAGCTGGTTCGGTGGCACGCCGAGCATATCGCCGATGGAATGGCGGTCGGGACCATCGACATGCTGGGTGACGTGTATGCCCGCCTACTGCTGGAGTCGCTGATTTCCACCGGGGTCTACTGGTCGTGGTGGGAGCTGGTGACAATGGAGGACGAGAACACGGTGCGGTTCGAGCTTGTGGACCGGACTGTCGTGGTGACTTTCGAGCGGCTATTTGAGCGGCTCAACGAGATTAGTCTGCCGGGTGAGGGGCGGTTCGTGGACGAGTTTAACCAGCGGTTGACTGACCGGGACTACGAGGGTCTGTATGGGATGTGTTCGGACTCGGCGCAGGCGGATGATGTGCTGCAAATGCTGCTGTTCGGTCGGGAGGTGTTTGCATAATTGTGTGCGTGACCTGCGTGTTTGATGGTCGCGAAAAAATGTCAAAGTTTTTTAAAAAAAGTTGCAAAATAACTTGTACGACATGACTAGATGGTATATACTATAGTTACAGGTTAAGGAAACACCTTAACCACCACCACAGAAAGGACAGCCCACAATGATCACCATGGTTACCAAGACCGGAACCTACCGAGGACACACCCCCTGGACCATCGCCCGCCGACTCCACGGCACCAAAGCACAAATCAAGTGGAGCACCGACCCAAACAACCCAGAACGCGGAACCATCGTTGAGAAGAACGGGGTGAATACCTACACCGTACTCGGAACCATCCTCGACATCACCAACGCCGACGGCACCGATTGGACCATCAACGACCGCATGGCCGAGTTGAAGCTCGACCCAGAAATCGACGATGCGTTCTTCGACACCGCAACCGGCGAAGAAATCATCATCCACTAACCCAAAGCCCCATCCGGGGCGGGCCACCCACAGAAAGGCACCACCATGAAACAAGTCATCGACGGGCTTGTTCAATTCAACCAAGCAATCAAGAAAGCACGGCTCACCGATGGGACCTTCACCCTCCAGGGCTACACCATCACCGACGTGAACCTCGGAGACATCACCATCACCGGCGGCGAGTTTGTCGACTGCACCTTCTACGGAAACGACCTAGCCGACGGCGGGTTCACCCGCACCGCCTTCACCGAATGCCGATTCGAGTTCCTCGGAGCCACCGACGCGGAGATGCGCGAGAACGATTTCAAGGACTGCTACTTCCGGGGGCTCGACGCGCTCCGCGCGGACTTCACCGGAAGTCAGTTTGAGGGCTGCACCCTCCAAACCACCGTGTTCATCAACACGAATCTGGAGAACACCATGTTCTTCGACTGCGAGCTGTACGGCGCGACCATGACCCTCGCGAACCTCAAAAAAGCAGGATTTATCAAGTGCAACTTCCGCAACTCCAGCGCGACGTATGCGAACTTCACGATGACGAACCTCACGGACTCGAACCTGTCCGGACTGTCGTGGTGCGGCTCGGTGCTTTCCAACACGCCCCTGGGCACGGTGTACCTGATGCCGACGGGCCGCGGTCTGGTGGTAGACGCGCTCGGGAAGCACCTCACACTGGACGAGTTCGCGGAACTGACGTTCAAGGAGGAACCGGCGAAAACTGCCGCGGTTGAGGGTATTCACCAGCTCGCCGCAGCACACCACCTGTCGTACGCGGATGATCTCGAAACAACAGTGTCCAAATGGAAGGAGCAGTGATTATGGAAGCCAAGAAGGCCACTCCCGAACAGCCGCCCCATGCCGACATTTGCGCATCACCCAAGTGCCCGAACCACGCCCTACGCGAAGTCGGGTACTGCAAGAAGCACGCCTACCTCCACGGCGCGGTTCACCACAAAGTCTCGCCCGTCATGGCCTGCAACCATATCAACTGGCTACTACAGACCGGCTCGACCCGGACGGGAGTCGCGACCGCATCCGGTCTATCCACCGAGACCGTGGACCGCATCCTCAACGAGAACACCACGGCGATCCAGCAGCGCACACACAACGCGGTCCTGGGAACCCCGCCGAGCCGGTCCATTCAGAAGATCAGCACGTGGCAGCTCGCCCGGCGTATCCGCGCCCTCCGCGCCGCCGGGTGGACGGTCAGCGACATCGCCACCGACAGCGGCCTATCGCTCCCCACGATCCTCCACATCCAGCATGAGAGGTGGCCCACGGTCCAGCGACGCACGGCGATCAGCCTGCGCGACACCTACAGCCGTCTATCGTCCCTCCCGGTGAAGAAACCGCACTACCGCGTCGCGAGACAGGGCTGGGCGCTCCCGATGGAGTGGGACAACATCGACGACCCCAACGAGCACCGCGACCGCCCGCCCCTGGGCGACGACAACCCGGGAAACATCGACAAGACCCGCATCCCGGTGGATGACCAGCTGCTCGCGAAGCTCCGAGAACTCGTCGCACACTACGGCAGCATGGCCGAAGCGGCGCGGCATCTCGGGTGGGACGGGAGCCGGGTCCGTACATACCTTACCGGGCGGGTGAAGTCCATCCAGGAGCGCACGTACATCCGAATCATGAATCACCAACCAGAACAGGAAGACAAGCAATGAGCATCAACCGACACCGAATGGCCACCTACATCACCATCGCTACTACGGCGGCGATTATCGCCGTGAAGGCACAGCCCGGGACCAAGACTCACACAGCATCCGCCGAGCTCGCCACCGCGATGCTCGCGAACGTCATCGCCCGCGCCGTGAAGGCCAGGTGTGGAAAGTGACGTACCTCGACCCTCGCAAACTCCGCGTGCGGTACCGCTCCAGGTTCGCGGTGCACCTCGTGTTCACCATTGCCTTGGCGATCATCGCCGAGACAGTATGCAGCGGTGCCGACCTCCACGATGACCTCAACTTACTAACCATGTTTTCCGCTGGGATGGCTCTCACATCCTGGATAACCCTGAAAGATTTCTCATGAGACCCACAATCCGCCGAGGAGGCTTCGGCCGCTGGACCGTCCACGAACCAGACGGCACCGCCACCAACTTCCGCACCCACGCCCAAGCCATTCACCACGCCGACGAAATCGCCCGCACCATCACCATCACACTCCCGCCGTACCGACCACAGCGCAAGGTCGAAGAGGTCATCGTCACGAGCACCGAATACGGCGGGACCTTCTACGGCCCACGGGAAATAGAACAAATAGACATCACTCCCAGCTCGGTAAAGACCATCGCCCTCGCCCTACTTGCTACTGCTCACCACCAGGAGAGGAACCAGAAATGAATCGTGAAGAAGTGCTTGACATTGTGAAAAGCGCACGAGAGGACAATAAGCTCCCGGACCTGCGCGGCGCTGACCTGCACTACGCTGACCTGCGCGGCGCTGACCTGCGCGGCGCTGACCTGTACGGCGCTGACCTGCACTACGCTAGCCTGCGCGGCGCTAACCTGCGCGGCGCTAGCCTGTACTACGCTGACCTGTACGGCGCTGACCTGCGCGGCGCTGACCTGTACGGCGCTGACCTGAGCGGCGCTAACCTGTACGGCGCTGACCTGTACGGCGCTAACCTGCACTACGCTAGATGGGGCGGACTAGAAATCAACCACCTACCCAGCGGCACCCTCCACCTCACCCCCACCCCCGAAGGCTGGCGAATAACCCTCGGCTGCTGGAACGGCACCCCCGACCAACTACGCGACCTCATCGCAAAGGACCAAGGCTGGCCAGAAGCCGAAGGCGACGAAATCACCCGCCGCCGACCCTACATCGAAGCCGCGCTTACCCTATGCGACCTCCACATGCAAGACCACGAAGACATTATCCCCACACTCGCCGAAAAGTGGACAGACAAGGAGAACAACCAATGACCGACAAACAACCCCGCACGCTTGCGGACATGACATCCGAAGAGCTCGAACAATGCCGGGGTATGTGGTGCGACTTATCCATAGAAGCCTGGATCGTGGTTAGTGCCTATTACTCCGAGCAATACAAGCAGACACTGGTGGTGCTGCTTGACCCCGTAGACGGCGAATTGCTAGAAGGCGTGCCCGCAACAGCAGTAACCCCCCGTTTCGATCTGCCCCGTGCTTGGACCCCGGACGGCACGCCCGTGGTGGCCGACCCGGAGGAATACACCGCCGACGGGCGTAGTCGAGTCTATTTCGAGGGCATTGAGAAAGTCGCCTTCCCGCCCGGCACCCGAGTCCGCCGCTGGGTGAGCGACTGGGAGGAAATCGAGTGACTATCTACACCGAGTATCGAGCCACGACGGCGCTTGGTGTCGACCAGGACGGGAACCTCCAGTGGCAGTCGCCGGAGTACTGGCATTGGTACACAGACGAGCAGGAAGCCCGCGAAATCTACGCCGACATCGTAGGCGGACCGTCCGATCGGCTCACGGCGCTCATGTCCCGCCAAGTGACCCCATGGGAGCCAGTAGATGGCCCCATCGCCCCGGACGGCGACCTCATGCCCGCGTACCGCGCCGAGCTGTGGTTGCCCCGCACCCGGGGTGGTCAACCAGAACGCAGCCGGGTAACCATCCCCAAATCCACATACGAAGCCGCCGAAGCATTCAAGGACCTTGCCCACCACCACGGCGACCGTGGGTGGCGCGTCTACGCCCGACTACAGTCGCCCATCACGATCCTCGAGCAGCGCGGCGCTGCGCAGCTCGTACCCCGCCCAGCCGGGCACATCTACAACCTCGCAAAGGATCAATCATGACCATCACACCCAAACAGGCACGCGCACGCCTGGAACAGAAACCGGACGCTAACCGAATCGAGCGCCGCGCCTACCGCACTATCGCCGGGATGCAGTGGGAGTACGCCCCGCAAGCCCACCTCAACGGAGCCTGGAAACACTACACCGGATGGGGCAACCGTAGGCGACCGGAGCCGCCATTCAACACGCCAGCGCACACATTCGAGGTCGGCTGGTTCAACAGCGAAGAAGAAGCGCGACGGATAGCGCCACCGCCAGATTGGGCAGAATACCGCATCGTCCGCAGACTCGTATCCAAACCGGAGGTAGTCGAATGAGCTTCGCAATTTACGGCACGCTCATCGGCATCGGAGCGGGAATCGCAATCGGAACCGCAGCGACCTGGGACGAGCGCCGATCCCGCATCCTACGCATCACCATCACCGCCGCCATAGCCGGGGCTCTAATACTAGGAAGCTTCGGCGGATGCCTGGCATACACGACAGATACACTGCAATGCCCGCCAGGGCAAACCGAGGTGTACGCCGAAGAGAACCCACACGGCCTAAGCGGCTGCGTCCCCAACGACCTACTGAAAGACCTCAAATGACCGCCAACACCGACTGGCTCAACATCATCGCCCACACCTCCCGCATCCTCCACGACATCGTCGAGGGCCACCCCGTGTCCACAGCCGACCTCCACAAGGCCGCAGCCGTATCCGGCTGGATCGCCGAAACCCCACAAGCAGACCAAAACATCGTCGCCGAGTTGTACACAGACAGCACCCCGGAACGCCTCGCAGACTTGGGGCGCGCCTTCCTCGCCCTCGCCCTCAACCGCATGGAAGAACAGGAAACAGAATGACCATCACGCCAGACCAAGCAAAGACCCTCAGCTGCGACGACTACCCCCGCCCGTGGGAAATCGGCCAAGTGCCCGTCTTCGACCCATGGGATGACTACGAGGATGCCTGGTACGCAGGCCCCGCCATCGTCTACGACGAAGACATCGCACCCCTAGTCGCAGCCGCCCCGGTCATGGCCGAGCAAATCGCCGGAATGCAGTGGGAGTACGGCATCGATCGAGAAAACTTACAGTGCAACCACATCGACCATCCAAACGGATGCCGATTGACGATGTGGTGCCAGAGTCTCGACAGCGCTCGTGACGGAGTCGAGATCGCGCAGCAATCAGACCCTACCGCCCGCATCGTCCGCCGCCTCGTCGGACAACCAGAAGAGACACCACAACCACACCTGCTACAATCACACACAGGTGAGTCCACCAACGCGCTGCAACGCAAGGACCCACCATAAAGGGGCACATCAGAGAGATACCAAGTCCATCACCAAGAACCCCCGCGACAAGGTTCGGCAAAACCTCGCGGGGGTTCACCCATACCCACCCAAAAAAACAACAAACCAAAACAACAAAAAATTAAGATAACATCAAACCATGACAAAACTCGGACACACACAAACCATCCCCACCAACCAACTCCACACCCACCACAAGAACCCACGCCGCGGCGACGTCCAAGCGACCGCCGACTCCCTGCGCGTCAATGGGCAGTTCCGACCCATCGTTGTGAACCGGGGGACGCATACGGGCCGTCCGATGGAGGTGTTGGCTGGGAATCACACGTTAATGGCGGCGCGTGATTTGGCGGAAGAGGGGGTGTCGGACTTCGCGGAGTTGGACTGCTACGTCGTGGACGTGGACGAGGATCAGGCAACGCGGATCGTCCTGGCGGATAACCGCACGGCAGACATTGGCTCGTACGATAACGAGGAGCTGCTGGCCTTGTTGGAAACCCTGGGCGACGAGTTGGACGACGTTGGCTTCGTCCTGGACTACCGTGCTCTCGCGGGCTTCGGCGCGTGGTTGGACGAGAAGTTCGACCACCAGCACCTGAACGACCGGGTGGGCTTCAACCCAACAGCGGAGAACATGACCCGGTTGCTGTACGAGACCGCGCGGAACATGGGGCTCCCCGCCATAGCGGTGTCGTGGTCGGAGACTCCGAAGACGTGAGCGACGTACCGACCGAAGGGAACGCTGTGATGGACTACGACTACATGACCGCAATGCTCGACTGGCTCGACCAGCATCCCGAAGCGAATGTGGAGCGCCTACCCGTGTCGGAAGTGTTCGGCCCGACAATTCAAGGCGAGGGACCGCACGCCGGGCGGACGTGCCACTTCATCCGCCTGGGCGGCTGCAACCTATCCTGCTCGTGGTGCGACACCCCGTATTCGACGGGGCAGCACGGCATCCCGCTTTCAACCGTTCCCCGGGTGATGGTGGACGATGTGGTTGCGCAGATCCCCCACGGAGCGATGGTGGTGCTCACCGGTGGGGAGCCGCTGATGCACGCACGCCGCGCCGGGTTTAGGGCGCTGCTCGTCCGGTTGAAGAATCACGGGTGCGAGGTGCATGTGGAGACGAACGGCACGATTGTTCCCCATGAGCTCGCCCCATTGTTTGACCACATCACCGTGTCCCCGAAGCTCGGCGCTCCGATGCGGAACCAGCACCATAACCCCACCCTCGGGCAGTGGGATACGTGGGAGACCCCGTTCTGCTTCAAGTGGGTTATCGACGTGGGCCGGGACGAGGACGTTCCCGAAGCTGTTACGCGGGCGGTTGATCTGTCGTTAGAGCACGGCTGCGACCGTGGGGATGTGTGGGTCATGCCGGAGGGCGCGACCCCGGAGCTGCTGGCCCGCCGGTTCACCGCGATATGCGACGCAGCAGCCGAGCAGGGAATCAACGTTTCGCACCGACTCCACGCCCTCGCGTGGGGCGACAGCAAAGGACACTAGATTATGCACAGTTACACCGAGGATCAGATCATGGCGGCAGAGTCCGCGATCAGTGGGCTGCTCGCAGCCTTCAACATTGACGAGGGCGACCACACCGACAACACACCGCACCGCGTGGCGAAAGCATGGGCGGATGTGCTCGGCGGGTACACGGAGAACCCGGCGGATCACCTCGCCACGACATTCACCGCCCCCCAGAACCCGGGGCTGGTGGTGGTTCGGAACATCCGCATGCAATCAACCTGTGCCCACCACCTGTTGCCCATCACCGGCACGGCGACGGTCGCGTACCGGCCCCGCCCCGGCGAGCGGGTCGTCGGCCTGTCGAAGATCAACCGACTGGTGGACGGGTACGCGCGTCGGCTCCAAGTCCAAGAGAACATCACCGCGCAAGTCGTGGACGCTATCGCCGATCGGCTGAACCCGCTGTGGGTCGCGTGCGCAATCACCGCCGATTATGGGTGTATGACCCTCCGCGGAGTCCGCGACGAGTGCTCCGACACCATGACGTTCAACGAGTGGGGAGTGCGGGACAGCGCGGATGTGGATGCGTTCTGGGCGGCGCACGTGGGCGGTGGTCGCCGTGGCTAAGAAACGCCCCGGCCCGCGCGTCGGCATGACCGAGGAAGAACGGCTGCAGGAAATCGAAGAGATGCTCCGCCTACGCCGAATGGGCGCGTCCTATGAGGCGATCGGTCGTGAGTTCGGCCTGACCGCTCGGACTGTGTGGGGCAAGATTGACACCTACCTTAAAGAGACACCGAAGCACGAGGCGGCGCAGCTGCGTGTCATCGAGGGCCGGAAGCTAGACCACTACGAGTTGAAACTCCAGGCCGACATCAACAAGGGCGATGTGCCCGCGATTAATACCGCTATCCGCATCTCGGAGCGTCGGTGTCGCATGATGGGGCTGGACATGCCGCAGCAGCATGAAATCACGGTCAGCAAGGAGGAAGAGGCGTTGGCTGATCAGTTGGTCGAGGAGTTCCTGGAGGACTTCCGCCGGGCCGCGCGGGAGGATGAGGAACACGACACGGAGTCGGAGTCGGAGGTGTAACGGTGGTTCGAGAGCCAACCCGGTCGGAGATTCTCGGAGCATTCGACCGGCTAAGTGGAGAAGCGCGGATCATGGCGATGCGCCGCGCCGTCACCGCCCTGCGGAACAAGAACAACCGCATGAGGTTCCGCACGCCCGGCGAGTTGGCTATGAGCGTGGACCGGAAGATGCGACAGACCCCGGCCCTGGAGCTGATCGACAAGGAAATCGCTAAAGCCCTCCGCGATGGTGGTCGGCTGATCATCACCATGCCGCCGCAGGAAGGCAAATCAACCCGCGTGGCAATCTGGACACCCATCTGGGCGCTGATGCGGAACCCCGATTCCCGTATCGTCGTGGCATCGTATGCGGCTTCGCTGGCTCGTCGTAACGCCATGGCTTCGCGTGAGATCATCGCCCAGTACGGTTCGGGGGCTATTGATCCACTGTCGGGCGCGGCGATGCCTGACCGCCTTGGCCTGGCGCTGAACCCGAACCACCGGCAGGCGACATCGTGGTCGGTCCTCGGGGCGCAGGGCGGCGTGTACGCATCCGGCGTGTCCGGTTCCCTGACGGGTAGGGCGGCTGATGTGTTGCTGATTGACGACCCGTTCAAGAACCAGCAACAGGCCGACTCCGCCCGCGAGCGGGAGAAAGTCTGGGAGTGGTGGACTTCGGTGGCGCAGACTCGTCTCGCCCCCGGCGCTGCTGTGATCCTGATCATGTGCATGACGGGGGACACTCCCGTCCTCATGGCGGACGGGAGCGAGCGACCACTGCGGGATATTCGACCGGGTGATGAGGTGGCGACGTATGAGGGGGGACGGTTGACTACCTCCACGGTGAAAAACTGGCGAAACAATGGCCCTGATTCCATCTACCGGATTAGAATGAAATCGGGTGTAGAAGTCCGCGCAAACGCACGGCACCCCTTCCTGACCGTGAAGGACGGCAACGAAACATGGACGAGACTAAGAGACCTGAAGCCGGGCGACATCATCCGGAGGGCTACTGGGGAAAGTGGCGAGGAGTCACCTGCTCCGCAGAAGGGTGTGACAAGCCCGCGAAATGCAAGGGCATGTGCATGTCCCACTACAACCGGAAACGGTGGGCAGACGGACACCGGCCCCCGTCTGCCAACCCGGAATCCCGTAGAGCCGCCCGAGTCAAGCACCGATACGGAATCACTGCCGACGAGTACAACGCACTCCTGCAACAGCAAGGGGGACGGTGCGCGGTCTGCGGCGAGTACCCTACGCCCGGGAACACTCGCGCCCACTGGGACGGGAAGCTGTGCATCGACCACGACCACGAGACCGGTCGAGTCCGTGGCCTGCTCTGCAACGACTGCAACCTCGCCGTCGGGTACGGGAAGTCACCAGACGTCCTCCGACGGTCCGCTGACTACCTACAACGTCACTCCTGACGAGGTGGAGTCCATCACCCCCTGCGGGGTGGAGGACGTGTTCGATGTGCAGATCGACCGGACGGAGAACTTCATCGCCAACGGGCTCGTGAGCCATAACACCCGCTGGCATGAGGACGACCTCGCCGGGCGGTTGATCCAACATGATTTAAGACAGACTCCGGAGAACCGTCTATGGCGGGTGGTGAACATTCCCGCGGTGGCGGAGGAAGGTGTGCCCGATGCGCTCGGTAGACAACCGGGCGAAGCGTTGGTGTCGGCGCGTGGTCGTTCCCGCAGGGACTTCGAGACGATCCGGCGGAGCGTCGGCGAGCGCGTGTGGACAGCCCTATATCAGGGCGTGCCGACCCCCACCACCGGAGGTTTGTTCGCGGCCGAGGATCTGAACAAGCACCGCTGCCAGTCGTCGGACATCATCGGGCGTGTGGTGTCGGTAGACCCCTCGGACTCCGGCACGGGCGACGAAGCGGGCATCCTAATCATGGGCTGGGACGACTACGGCAACGTAATCGTGGAGGAAGACCACTCGGCCCCGATGACCTCGGCGACGTGGTCGAAGGAAGCGGTGTCGCTCGCGATCAGCACCGGGGCGGGCGACATCGTGTACGAGGCGTTCACGGCGGAGGCGACTTACCGGGCGGTGCTGGAGAACGCGTGGCATGATATTCACCGGCAGGCGGAACTGCTCCGCCAGACCGGCGGGGATACCGTCGCGGCTGCTCAACTATGGCA
>NZ_JBQKDI010000020.1:0-35061 GCF_052121915.1 Collinsella sp. LCP19S3_B11 | reverse complement strand
TTCCGTTAGCGCAGTTGGTGAAAGTGCGTTAGCGGGGTCGGCGAAAGCGCGTTAGCGCATTCGGCGAGATGCGTTTGCGAAAGTGGTCAATTTTAGATTAGCGCTAACACGTCGTCGCCCGCCGGTGCGACCCCGTGAAAACCGGCCCCGGGCGCCCCGACCTCTGCCGGGGGACGGGCGCCCGCCATCTCTTGGTCCTAGGCCGCGGGCAGCCCGCCCGCGGCAGACGATCGTTCGGTTTGGAGGAAATCTTATGCGTACGATCACCGAGTCCGAGTCCACCCCGAGGGCCGACGGCTTCTTCATGCCCGCCGAGTTCGCCCCCCAGGACCGCGTGTGGATTGGCTGGCCCCACCGCACCGACACCTGGGCCCACGGCGCCAAGCCCGCCCAGAAGCAGTATGCCGCCATCGCCCGCGCCATCTCCGAGTTCACCCCGGTCTACATGTGCGCCAACCAGGTCGACTACGCCAACTGCAAGGCCGTCTTCGAGAACGACGAGAACGTCACCGTCGTCGAGATGACCACCGACGACGCCTGGTTCCGCGACACCGGCGCCACCTACGTCATCAACGGCAAGGGCGAGAAGCGCGCCAACCACTGGCACTTCAACGGCTACGGCGGCCTCATCGACGGCCTCTACTTCCCGTGGGACAAGGACGAGCAGATCGCCCTCAAGATGGCCGAGCTCTCCGGCTGCCGCCGCTACCGCCCCGACGACATGATCCTCGAGGGCGGCTCCATCACCGTCGACGGCGAGGGCACCCTCGTCGTCACCGACCAGTGCCTCCTGTCCCCCGGCCGCACCTGCTCCGCGGTGCTCGAGGAGGAGGAGGACCCCGAGTCCCTCTGGCCCAAGTACCGCAAGAAGTTCGAGCCCTGGAGCGAGGAGCTTCGCGGGTACATGACCGAGCACCTCAAGGACTACCTCGGCGTCGAGAAGGTCATCTGGGTCAAGGAGGGCATCGACCCCGAGGAGACCAACGGCCACATCGACGACGTCGCCACCTTCATCGCCCCGGGCGTCATGGTCTGCATCTGGACCGACGACCCCGAGTACCCGTTCTACGAGCAGTGCCACGCCGCCTACGAGACCCTCTCCAACGCGGTTGACGCCAAGGGCCGCAAGCTGAAGGTCTACAAGCTCTGCATGCCCGTGAAGCCGCTGTACATGGACCAGGCCTCCTGCGACACCATCGACGCCGACGAGAACGCCGAGCCGCGCGTCCCCGACGAGCCGCTGATCGCCTCCTACATGAACTACCTCGTGACCAACCACGGCGTCATCGTCCCGCAGTACGGCGACGAGAACGACCAGCTGGCCGTCGACACGCTCCAGGAGATCTACGACGAGGTCTGGGGCGAGGGCGTCTACAAGTGCGTGGGCGTCAAGTCCGACCAGGTCGTCTACGGCGGCGGCAACATCCACTGCATCACGCAGCAGGAGCCGTCCGCCTAATAGCCCGGCTTGCCGGGGCGCGGTGACCCTCCTTCACGGGAGCCGCCGCACCCCGGAGGCCCGGCCGGCCAGGCGAACGGGGCCGCCTGGCCGGCCGGCCGGGCTTTCCCCGGGCGCTCCGCTGCCTCCACGCCGGAGCGCCCCTCCCCTTCGATTGGATACCCGCCTGGCCTGGGACCTATCGCGGGTTAGGCCTATTGTTCGCTTGGATATCCCAGGTCAGGCGCGTATCCAATTGCCGAAAGTTCCCGGTCGCGAGCGCGGCCGTTTTGATCGGAGTATCCATGTACCAGCGTATTTAATTACTGCGCTGGAATAGAACGCATGCTTGATAAATTAATTTAGCATCAGACAGCGGGCGCAGTTTCAGTCGAATCCGTGCCCGCTGCTGTATGTGTGAGCAGTGTGAATAGGGGACGTAGCCCTGTTCACACCTGGACCGATGTCGGCACCGGTCAATGCCCACGATGCTTCTGCTTACGCTTCAGCTTCCGCTGCTCGAAGCGCGCCTCCGCCTCATCCGCGCGACGCTGACTTCTTGCTTGAGCCGACTCCCGCTTCATCGCTTCCCGCTGTGCCGCGAGCGCCTGTTGTGCCTTGGTGCTCACCGCGGGCCGTTTAAGGGCTTTCGCTGCCTCGCGAGCGCGCCGCTTGGGGTTCTTCGCGGGCTTGCTTGTCTCAGTGGCCTTGTCGCCGAAGAACGAGAGCTTCTCCCATTTGCCGACAACGAATTGCAGGATCTCCTCATCGGACGGCTCCGCGCCGAAGACGATGCGGGCGACGCCGTATCTGCCGTCCTCGACATGCTCCGCCAGCCCGACCCAGAATTGGCCGTCATGATATACGGTCAGGGTGGACGACACGCTGATCTGCATGGTTGGTTCCTCCTTTATGTAGATGACCATGCAGAGAAGGGACAACCAAGGAGGCAGGTTACTGATGCGGACCCCCGCACGCCCACGACTACCCGACGGGGACTGTGTTTTTATCTCTGGTAGTTGGATTGTAGCACGCGCAGACGCGCCCTTCATCGCTGGCGACATGACATGGTTGGGGCTTACCACCCGACGCGCCCTTGCGCATATCGTCTTCTCATTTTCGAAACTTTAAAAGACCTTGAGTTTCGAAACCGCGAAGGAGAGTTTAAGCAAGAGACGACGTTAGCTCTGAGTCGACGCTCGAGAAGGGGCTCGGGTCGCTTCTGCCCATCAGGGATGCATTCACGAAGGTCCTCATCGCCCGCGCGGGAGTTCGAACGCGAGCAAATCGATCCGGACGCAAGCGAAGCCCCCAGTCAGCTCCATGACTTATGGGAAAGCCGCCCTTTGCAGGCCTCTTGCCCTTGTTGTGGCTGTTGTTGTTTACGGTGTTGTTTGCGTTCGCATTGGCAGAGGAGCTGTCGCCGTTGCCCCCCGTATTCGTCAGTACCGGGCTGGGTGGTTGCCTTTCAGCCTGCATGCAAGTTGAGCTCGGGCCCAGCGCCGTCTTTTTATAAGCGCTTTGGCGAAAACGTCCTGCTTATCAGAAGGATTTAAGTCCCAATTAAGAAAGGAGCGGAAAGAGAGCCATATGCAATAGCAATGATTTCGCTATTGCATCTTTTGCTTGCATTTGCCTTAATAAACCCTATATTAGAATAAGGAGCAATCGTATCTTTTTACCAAATCTGAGCAAGCGCATGCATGTCCCAGCTCAGATTCAAAAGACTTTGAAAGCGAGATGCCATGAGCAAATGCTCATGTACGGTAAAGAAGCAAGCAACCGAAAACAATAGATAGACCGCCAGCACTACACTATTCCGAACCAAAGACCAAAAGATAAGCATTTTGAGAAAATCTAAACTTTTGGATTTTCCTACAATGCCGACTACGGCGGAATCCCTCCCACTCCTTATATATTTCTTTCTGTATACATTGAATTTGTATTTAGTAAAATGCAGACAACACCACGGATCGGCTTTTGGCTGGACAATTCCAACCAAACACCGCAGCAGACAGTAGAAACCATTCTGAACGTTAGGAAGCCGGTATGATTGTTACATATAAGGGGAAGAAAAATTTCTTTTAGATACTTGTTTTCCTAAAACTGATGTGATATAATAATTCAAGTCAAGAAAAGGAGTAAAAAATATGCGGCAAGGTATTCTTAAATAAAACTATAATCAAATAGTGGGAACAAAGGATTATGATAGTCCCTTTTGTAGGGGCTTAGTTTTTTGTACCCAATTTAAGAATACTTTTGCCTTATCAATTTTGACATATCCCCAAAAACAGCACTCACAAACAGGTGTAGGCTGTATATGTGTATGTCCGCAAATTATCATCCCCAGTGGTAAAAGTATTTTACTGCTGGGGATTTTTATGCCCTTCGGGGCAGTAAAGGGAGGACAATCACATGAAAATAATCAATATTGGAATTCTTGCCCATGTAGACGCTGGAAAGACAACCTTGACGGAGAGCCTGCTATATGCCAGCGGAGCCATTTCAGAACCGGGGAGCGTCGAAAAAGGGACAACGAGGACGGACACCATGCTTTTGGAGCGGCAGCGTGGGATTACCATTCAAGCGGCAGTCACTTCCTTCCAGTGGCACAGATGTAAAGTCAACATTGTGGATACGCCCGGCCACATGGATTTTTTGGCGGAGGTGTACCGCTCTTTGGCTGTTTTAGATGGGGCCATCTTGGTGATCTCCGCTAAAGATGGCGTGCAGGCCCAGACCCGTATTCTGTTCCATGCCCTGCGGAAAATGGACATTCCCACCGTTATCTTTATCAATAAGATCGACCAGGCTGGCGTTGATTTGCAGGGCGTGTATCAGTCTGTTCGGGATAAGCTCTCCGCCGATATTATCATCAAGCAGACGGTGTCGCTGTCCCCGGAAATAGTCCTGGAGGAAAATACCGACATAGAAGCATGGGATGCGGTCATCGAAAATAACGATGAATTATTGGAAAAGTATATCGCAGGAGAACCAATCAGCCGGGAAGAACTTGCGCAGGAGGAACAGCGGCGGGTTCAAGACGCCTCCCTGTTCCCGGTCTATCATGGCAGCGCCAAAAAGGGCCTTGGCATTCAACCGTTGATGGATGCGGTGACAGGGCTGTTCCAACCGATTGGGGAACAGGGGAGCGACGCCCTATGCGGCAGCGTTTTCAAGGTGGAGTATACAGATTGTGGCCAGCGGCTCATCTATTTGCGGCTATACAGCGGAACGCTGCGCCTGCGGGATACGGTGGCCCTGGCCGGGAGAGAAAAGCTGAAAATCACAGAGATGCGTATTCCATCCAAAGGGGAGATTGTTCGGACAGACACCGCCCACAAGGGCGAAATTGTCATCCTTCCCAGCGACAGCGTGGGATTAAACGACGTATTGGGGGACAACACCCGGCTCCCTCGTGAAAGGTGGCGCGAGGACCCCCTCCCCATGCTGCGGACGACGATTGCGCCGAAAACGGCAGCGCAAAGAGAACGGCTGCTGGACGCTCTTACGCAGATTGCGGATACTGACCCGCTTTTGCGCTACGAGGTGGATTCCATCACCCATGAGATCATTCTTTCTTTTTTGGGCCGGGTGCAGTTGGAGGTTGTTTCCGCTTTGCTGGCGGAAAAGTACAAGATTGAAACAGCGGTGAAGGAACCCACCGTCATTTATTTAGAGCGGCCGCTCAAAGCAGCCAGCCACACCATCCATATCGAGGTGCCGCCCAACCCGTTTTGGGCATCCATCGGACTGTCTGTTACACCACTCCCGCTTGGCTCCGGTGTACAATACGAGAGCCGGGTTTCGCTGGGATACTTGAACCAGAGTTTTCAAAACGCTGTCAGGGATGGTATCCGTTACGGGCTGGAGCAGGGCTTGTTCGGCTGGAACGTAACGGACTGTAAGATTTGCTTTGAATACGGGCTTTATTACAGTCCGGTCAGCACGCCGGCGGACTTCCGCTCATTGGCCCCGATTGTATTGGAACAGGCATTGAAGGAATCAGGGACGCAACTGCTGGAACCTTATCTCTCCTTCACCCTCTATGCGCCCCGGGAATACCTTTCCAGGGCTTATCATGATGCACCGAAATACTGTGCCACCATCGAAACGGCCCAGGTAAAAAAGGATGAAGTTGTCTTTACTGGCGAGATTCCCGCCCGCTGTATACAGGCATACCGTACTGATCTGGCCTTTTACACCAACGGGCGGAGCGTATGCCTTACAGAGCTGAAAGGATATCAGGCCGCTGTCGGTCAGCCGGTCATCCAGCCCCGCCGTCCAAACAGCCGCCTGGACAAGGTGCGCCATATGTTTCAGAAGGTATGGCCGAAGGCCTGTTCGGCCGGCTCGCTATCCAGGTAGTTGTCCTTGACGCCTATTCCGAAGGAGGCATGCGAGCGATATCAAGTCGTCGCGATTCCCAATGCTCATCTTGACCGCGTTCCATCTGGGCAGGCGGCGCAACCATGGCTCCCTTGTTGGTTTTCGACGTTGTATAAGGCAATCGCAATCGTCTTGAGCTTCTTTAGGGGACTTGAACAAGAGATATGGCCTGCTGGCGATTGATTAAGTCCATTCGTTTTGGTTACAAGAAAACACACTGCGCGCCTGCAGCATGAAGAAGAGGGAATCCATATGAATATCGTTGTATTGAGTGGTAGCCCGCGCAAGGGCGCCAATACCGACATTATGGTCGAGGCGTTTGCCGAGACCGCACGCGAGGGCGGCCATACGGTCGAGGTCATCCGCGTTGCCAGCAAGAAAATCGCCGGTTGCCTGGGGTGTCAGTATTGCTTCGCCCACGAGGGCACTTGCGTGCAGAAGGATGACATGGCCGACGTGACCGAGTCGCTGCAAGACGCCGACATGGTCGTCTTCGCTTCGCCTATCTACTGGTTCGATATCACTGCGCAGGAGAAGGCCGCCATCGACCGCCTGTACGCCTTCGGTGCTACGGGCTTCCCGTTCACCAAGACGGCCCTTTTGCTCGATAGCCACAGCGAGGGCGTCTATGATGCGGCGATCGCTATGTACAAGTCAGCCTGCGCGTACTGCAAGTGGGAGGACCAGGGCATTGTCACCATCAGCGGTATGACCGAGCGCGACAGCATGGCATCGTCGCCCAAGTTGGAAGAGGTGCGAGAGCTCGCTCGCAAGCTTGCCTAAGAACAAGAAGAGTGCATGGCAATCGGTGTTATTTGAACTGCTTGCCGTCCTTGCCAGGTGAATCGTTGATTGCCATGCGCCGTTGCCCTTGCGGACAATCTCGGCGTGCTAGGAGGCCTTCTCACTCAGGAACTCCCTGAATGCGGGGATGTCAAAGCCAACGAGACCACGCCCGCGCTCTCCGATGACGCCGTCCTCGAGGAGACGGCGTTTATATTGGCTTGCATAGTTGCCGGCAACGCCCATGCGTTTGGCTATCTCCGAGACCCTGCTGGGGCCAGAGTCGGGCAGCATCGCGAGCAAAAACTCAATGTCTTTATCGGAAAGCTCCCGATAGGTCGTTTCGAGAATTCGATCGCGCAGCTCCATACGGGCAAGCAGAGAACCCTGCTGGACATCAGGTGCGCTGATTTTGGGCGAGTTCTCCGAAACATCCCATGTGCGATATCCGACGAGCTGCATCATGTAGGGGAATCCGTCGACGGCCTTCACAGCATCCTCGAGCGCTTCTGGTGTGATTGAACGTCCTCCGGCCTCAACGGTTTTGCGAAACGCGTTTGCAATTTCAACGTCAGTGATTCGTCCTAACTGATGATATTGGGAACGCCTGAGGAACGAGACGGAATCGTTACGCAGCAACGCCGATACTTTGTAGGGCAGTCCTGCCATGAGTAGGGCAACTTTTTTACCTTCGCGTACAAAGTGCTGGTAAACAGAGGCAAATTGAAGCATTTCTTCGAGATCGACGGTGACTTCATCGATGGTGATGAGAAGTCCGATGTCATGTTTTTCGAGTTGCTTAAAGATACCATTCATGCGTGTGCGCCAGTTGCCCTGGGCCTCTTGAGCATATGTCCAATCGATGCCCACTGGACCAATTTGAACGCCGTTTATGCGCGCGTGAGGCTGTGAGAGATAGCTATCTGCGGCTTCTTTGGTTCGCTCGATAATATCTTCGAGCATGCCTGGCATGGCGGAGACATTTGCTGCGATCCAGCCGTGTTCAAGCGCCGTTTCTGAAAGGAGCGAGAGAAGCGCCGTCTTGCCCGTTCCCCTTGCGCCCGTAAAAATAGTCGACAGGTTGGGATCTCCCGGGCCGTTGATAAAGCCACGGTTGATGTCGCGCAGGATATGCTCGCGACCCGCTAGAAAGGGAGGGACGCTTCCAAATGTTGGGGTAAAGGGGTTCTTGCTGTACTCCATGGTAGCTCCTTTGCAAGTTTTGCTAATTTTTGCAAGTTTTGCTAACTTTTGCAAGTTTTGCTAACGACAGACCAAAGGGCATCGAAGCAGTGGCGCTGACATTTTTTACGCAGAAAAATAAGCAGAAATCAATTTATCTGCGTTAAAAAATAGTTGAGAAGAAAAACGACGAGTCCCGGGCGCAATGCCGTTGCGTTCCGGGCCTCGTCGCTTTGCGAAGTGTCTAACGATCTCGTTGCCGTCGTCCTAGTCAAACAAACTCGGCATGTCGTTTTCCTTCATGAGGGCACCGGCAGAGGGGAGACTCTGCGCGGTGAACTTCTCGGCCGAGACGCCGGCGCCAAGGATTTCCTCGGTCGTGCCGACGGTGGTGACCGAGCGACCCTTCTTGGCGGTAAAGGCCTGGACGCCCTGCGTGTTGGTGGTCGTCTTGGTCTTGAGCAGCGACGTGTTGAAGTTCATCAGGCGGTAGTCGCTCGAGACCAGCGCGAGGTCGCGGTCTTCCTTGAGCACCTGTGCATACAGCAGTTTGCTGCCGCCGTAGATGGCGTTCTTGAGGCGCTTGCGGTTGGTCTTGGTGACGTATCCAGAAAGTGCGACGCGCACCACGCGGCCGTTCTCAAAGACAAACAGCACGTCGGCCTTGTAGTCCTCGGGGTCGATGACCCAGATGACACTCTCGTCGGGTTCCATCTCGAGGTCGGTGGGCAAGTACGAGCCCAGCTGGGCCGACTTGGTGTCCTCAAACGCCGCAACCTTGCACTTGTACACCTGGCTCTTGTTGGTAAACACGAGCAGCTCGTGGGTGTTGGAGGACGGGAACTCGATAAAGGGCTTGTCGCCGTCCTTGTATTTGAGCGTCGCAGCCTTCTTGAGCACGCGGTCGGTCATCTTTTTGAGATAGCCCTCGCGCGAGAGCATGATGGTCACCGGGTACTCCTCGACCTCGGGCTCCAGGCTTACCTCGATGACCTCGTGGGGCTCGATCCTGCCCGTGCGGCGCGGCATCACGTACTTTTTGTTGACCGCGGCCAGCTCGTCGCTGATGACCTTCTTGATGTTCTCTTCGCTCGAAAGGATCTCCTCTAGCTCGGCAATCTCACCCTCGAGCTTAGCGATGTCCTTGGTGCGGTTGAGGATGTACTCCTCGTTGATGTTGCGGAGCTTAAGCTCGGCAACAAACTCGGCCTGGGTCTCGTCGATGTCGAAACCCTTCATAAGGTTGGGCACGACCTCAGCCTCGAGCTTGGTGCCACGGATGATGGCGATGGCCTTGTCGATGTCGAGCAGAATCGCCTCAAGACCGTGCAGCAGGTGCAGGCGCTCGGACTTTTTGCCCAAGTCAAAGTTAATGCGGCGACGCGTGGACTCAATACGCCACTTGACCCACTCGTGCAGGATCTGGCGTACGCCCATAACACGAGGGTAACCATCGACCAGCACGTTAAAGTTGCATGAGAACGAATCCTGCAGCGTAGTCGAGCGATAGAGCTTGGCCATGAGCTTGTCGGGGTCAACACCGCGCTTAAGATCGATGGCGATGCGCAGGCCCGAGAGGTCGGTCTCGTCGCGGATGTCAGCGATCTCCTTGACCTTGCCCTCTTTGGAGAGCTTGACGATGCGATCGATGATGACATCGGTCTTGGTGGTGTAGGGGATCTCGTAGACCTCGATAATGCGCTCTTCGGGAATCCAGCGCCAGCGGGAGCGGATCTGGAAGCTGCCAAGGCCGGTCTCGATAATCTTTTCCATCTCCTCGCGGCGGTAGATAATCTCACCGCCGGTCGAGAAGTCGGGCATGGGCATGTACTCGAGCAGATCGCAGTTAGGATCCTGCAGGTAGTGCATGGTGGCGGTGCAGACCTCGTTGAGGTTGAAGCCGCAGATGTCAGACGCCATGGCGACGCCGATGCCCTTGTTGGCCGAGACGAGGATGTTGGGGAACGTGGTGGGCAACAGGCGCGGCTCCTTCATGGCGCCGTCGTAGCTGTCGACAAAGTCGACCGGGTCCTTGTCGATGTCCTTGAAGATTTCGGCACTGATGGGGGCGAGCTTGGCCTCGGTGTAACGCGAGGCGGCGTAGCTCAGGTCACCCGAATAGTACTTGCCAAAGTTGCCCTTCGACTCAACGAACGGCGCGAGCAGCGCCTCGTTGCCGGTGGCCAAGCGCACCATCGTCTCGTAGATTGCGGCGTCGCCGTGCGGGTTGAGCTTCATGGTTTGACCCACGATGTTGGCGCTCTTCTGGCGCTCACCTTTGAGCAAGCCCATCTTGTACATGGTGTAGAGCAGCTTGCGGTGCGAGGGCTTAAAACCGTCGATCTCGGGGAACGCACGCGAGACGTTGACGCTCATGGCGTAGGGCATGTAGTTGACCTCGAGCGTCTGCGTGATCGGCTGATTGGTGACCTCGGAGTGCAGGCCGATGACGTTCTCGGCGTTGACCTGCTTTTTCTTTGGCTGGTTCTTCGTCTTCTTCTTTGCCACGATTTCCTCTTGAACTTCTTATGGGCCGTCGTTATCGATTTGCTGCTACTGCAGGTCCAGCTGGTCCAGGTATTCCTTGCCGTGCTCCGAGATATGGCGCTTGCGGCCCGCCTCGTCGCTGCCCAGCAGAAGGTTGAACATGGTCTCCATCTTGGTGACGTCTTCGGACTCCACCTTGATCAGACGACGCGTCTCGGGGTTCATGGTGGTGAGCCACATCATGTCCGGGTCGTTCTCACCAAGACCCTTGGAGCGGTTGATGGAGCACTTCTGGTCGCCGATCTCCTTAAGAATGCCGTTCTTCTCGAGCTCGGTGTAGGCAAAGTAGGTCTTTTCTTTGCAGTTGATCTCGTAGAGCGGCGACTCGGCGATATACACGTAGCCTTCGTCGATAAGCGTGGGCACCAGGCGATAGAGCATGGTGAGCACGAGCGTGCGGATGTGATAACCGTCGACGTCGGCGTCCGTACAGATGATGACCTTGTTCCAGTTAAGGTTGTCCAGGTCAAAGGCGCCGAGGTTCTTGATGCGCTTGTCCTTGATCTCCACGCCACAGCCCAGCACGCGCATGAGGTCCATGATGATGTCGGACTTAAAGATGCGCGGATAGTCCTCCTTTAGGCAGTTGAGGATCTTGCCGCGGACGGGCATAACGCCCTGGAACTCGGCATCGCGCGAGGTGCGAATGGCGCCTGCTGCCGAGTCGCCCTCTACGATGTAGATCTCGCGGCGGCTCTTGTCCTTGGAGCGGCAGTCGATGAATTTCTGCACGCGGTTGGCCATGTCGGTCTTCTGCTGCAGGTTGGTCTTGATGCTCTGGCGCGTCTTCTCGGCATTCTCGCGCGAGCGCTTGTTGATGAGCACCTGCTCCATGATCTTGTTGGCGGCATCTTTGTTCTCGATCAAGTAGGTCGAGAGGCGCTCCTTAAAGAATGCCGTCATGGCCTGCTGGATAAAGCGGTTGTTGATGGCCTTCTTAGTCTGGTTTTCGTAGGACGTTTGGGTGGAGAAGCAGTTGGTCACCAGCACCAGGCAGTCCTGGACGTCCTGCCACTTAATGCCGCTCTCGTTTTTGTTGTATTTGCCCTGTTGCTTAATGTAGGCATCGATGGCGCTGGTGAGGGCACTGCGGGCCGCCTTTTCGGGTGAGCCACCGTTCTCGAGCCAGGAGGAGTTGTGGTAGTACTCCTGCATCGTGAAAGTGCGCGAGAAGCACATGCAAGCAGTGATTTTTACGTTGTAATCGGGCAGATCCTCGCGATCGCGACCGCGACGGTCGGCCTCGATAAAGAAGGGCTCGGTAAGGTAGTCGGCACCGACCTTCTCGAGCACGTAGTCCTCGATGCCCTTGGGATAGCAGAAGTCCTCTTCGGAAAACTCGCCGTCGTCGCCCTCGATGCGCAGCCGGAAGGTCACGTTGGCGTTGACCACGGCCTGGCGGCGCATGGTCTCGCGATACCAATCGTGGGGGATGCTGATGGAGGTAAAGACCTCAAGATCGGGGCGCCACTTGATAGTGGTACCGGTGCGGTCCTCGTCGCTGGGCTCAATCTCGAGTGCCTTCTTTTTGGCGCCGACGACCTTGCCCTTCTTAAAGTGCAGGGAGTACTTGTTGCCGTCGCGCCAAACCGTGACGTCCATGTATTCGGAGGCGTACTGGGTTGCGCACGAGCCCAGGCCGTTGGTGCCGAGCGAGAAGTCGTAGTCGCCGCCCTGGTTGTTGTTGTACTTACCGCCGGCGTAAAGCTCGCAAAAGACGAGCTCCCAGTTAAAGCGCTTCTCGGAGGGGTTCCAGTCAAGCGGGCAGCCGCGGCCGTTGTCCTCTACCTGAATGGAGCCATCGCGAAAGGCGGTAAGGGTGATGAGCTTGCCGTAGCCCTGGCGCGCCTCGTCAACGGCGTTGGACAGGATCTCGAAGGCGGCATGCGCGCAGCCGTCGAGCCCGTCCGAGCCAAAGATGACGGCGGGGCGCAGGCGTACGCGCTCCTCGTCCTTGAGCTGACGAATACTGTCGTTACCATAGTTTGCGGTGTTCTTTGCCATGCTCGCTCTCTCGATGCTCCTTTGCCGCGTTTTAGTCATATAGATAGTCAAGGTAGCATAGCCCAGCCCTTGGGCGATTCCAACCAACACGAAATCCATCGAACAATCGTTCGGAGTTCGATGGGGATTCGTTTGCTCGCACAAAACCGAGTCGGTATTGTACGAGTAAGTTTGAATAGCGAACCGAAGTTGTAATGCCCGCATAGCGATGACGAATGAGCCGAGTCGGCGTCTCTCACAAAAGTAACTAGGAGCTAGCGGGGCCTATCCGAATTGACCTCATTGGCGGTATCGGCTTCGAGCGCCGTGCGGCGGGCGCTGTAGGCGACGAGGCCGGCGCCTGCCGCGGCGAGTGCTGCAGCGGCTGCCGTAAGGGGAGCGCATGTATCGCCCGTGCCCGCAAGCGCGCCCGCTTTTCCGGGGCGCTTGCTATTGTTGTGGTCCTTGCCGCTGCTGGAGCTGCTTCCGCCGGAGCCGCCGCCCTTGTCAGTACCGCCGCCACTCGAGCCGCCACCGTCGTCCGCCGTCATCGGTGCATCGTGAAGCCCCGTCGTATCCGCGCTGTCGCATACGCCGACCTGAACTTCTGAGCGTTCGCATGCCGCGTCGGGCACATGAAGCTCGTGCAGTACGGCACCCAGCGCCGAGTTTGCACCCGGTCGAATTTCCTCGAGCGTTACGGGATCGAGCGCCACCAGATTATGCGCCTTCGCATACAGCGTTACGCGTTTGCCCACTTCGTCGCTCCAGCTCTCGGGGATGGCAAAGCTCATGCGGAACTGTGCCGTGCAACCCGGTGCCAGCACGGCGTTGCCGTTGTCGGCTACCAGCGGGTGCGTTGCAAAACGTGCGCCCAGCGTCTCGAGCGCGTACTTCACGTGTGCCATGTCTTTGGCCGAAGCATCCTCGGCAAGCTCTGGATCGTAGATCGAAACCATGCGTGCGTTCAGTCCGAATCCGATGGATGCGCTGGAGAACGGCTGGCTGGAGCCCTCTCGGTACAGATCGATCGTGCCGGCGGTCAGCAAGGTGTTGCCGTCGTTTCGCACCGTGACCATGAAGGATTCGCCTGCTGCTCCGGGTACCACCGCGCCCGAGGTAGCGACCGCGCCCGTCGGAGTGGCACACGCCACCAAGGGCACTTCGATGCCGTGCAGCTCTGCCTCGCTCTTCTCCGCGCTCACAATGTGCGTGGCGAGTGCGGAGAGCATGCCTCCCGACGTCAAAAATGTCGTTATCTGATCGACGGGATGGTCCAGCTCGCACATCACGAACGGCTCCGTGAACAGATCGCCTGCCAAGGTGCTGGCGAAGATGCGGAAGTGCTTGCCCATCACTGCTACCGGGTTGCCTTCTTCGTCGTAGGTTTGTCCCACCTTGCCATCGGTGTTCTCTACATAGAGCACGCACCTGCCGTTGTTGCTTACGCTAAACGATGCCGGGCCACAGCCTGCGGCACCCACGGGCTGCGTTGCAAATGCCGATGCGCCTCGCGTCCAAGTAATATGCTGCAGTTGCTCGTTGACGGTTGCCAAAAAGCCCGAATGTTGTGGCCATGGCACCGCATGAGGTACCGTGGCGTCTGGTGACATAATGTCCCAGCACGCAATGGACTGGCCGATCACGGCGTACGATGCGCAGCCGCAACCGTCTGCGGTCTCGTACGCAACGGACACCACCATTTTGCCGTTGATATTCTCGGGCTTGCCCAGCTCGATACTCGATGGTGCTTGCGGAAAGCGGAGGACCTGACGGAACGTGAGACTGTCGCCCAAATCATCCGACCACAAGGTAAAGCATTCCAGCACAACCTCGGCCTCGCTGCCGAGCGCCTTTTCTGCGGTGGTTCCGCGGCGGTGGAGGTAGGCACCCGACAGGCGCCCGTCGACGAGCGTCTTGCCCACCGTGATACGCGGGCACTGCAGACAATGGTAGCCATCCTCCTGAAGGCGGCCGCGCGAGATGCTGCGCCACGACGTATACGACACCACGCGAACTTCGCTATTACTTATGCGCAGGCGCACGACGGACAGTATGCCGGCTGTGCTTGCCGTATCGAAAAGGGTGTTGTCACCTGCGGGGCGCTCGCCCGAGATCAGCAGCACGTAGGCGTCCTGGTTTCCTCTTCCGTCCGTATATTCCACCACGTCGAAGTCGTAATCGAATATGCCGTCGCGCTCCACGTCGCCCTCGCCAAACCCAAGGGGAAAGTCCACGGGAGTGGGAGCGGACCACGTGCCGTTTGCCTTTGTGTGCACCACCAGGCGCGAGCGGCCATTGTCGCCGTAGCGCACCGAGGCGATACGGAACAGACATTCTACGCCGGCAATCATTGCCAGCTTCATGTGAGCTTCGCTGAGCACGCCAGCAAACAGCACGTTGTCGCTCGAGGGTTTTATGCCGCCACGCTCGTCCTCCGATACACCAGCAGAATTGGCGTTGGGGTCCGCAACGGCGTTCGTCGCCTGCCCGATATAGGTGTACTCATACATCGGCGCGGCGTTTTCTATCAGTGTATGGACGAAATGCTCGATCTGTCCCGTGTCGTCGCTTTCTGCATCCGCCTCGAGCTTAATGCGCGTGACCGCTTGATTCCAATCGCGCACGACAGGCGCGACGTTTACGGCAGTGGCCTTAACCTCGGCGCGTGCGAGCAGCTCGGCGTTGGTGACGATGGTGGCCGATGCGATAAATTGCGGCACGCCGCCTGCCTCGGCGTTGCCGGCCGTGCCGAAGCGGGCATCCAACGTGTAAGGCGTATCTCCACCCAATGCGAGCTCAGAGCGCTGGAGCACATACTGGTTGCCATTGTTCACCGACATATTCCACGAATCGAGGAGTGTGGGCCACGACCCCGACCAAGCCTTGGTGGTCCACTTGAACATTACGAACTGGAGTATCACATCGACATCGACGTCTGCACCTACGCGCAGTCGCGGAAGCTGGTGTCCATCTGCCTTCTCGTACCCAATGAACAGCGTGAGGGATGCGGCGCCGCGCACGGCAGACGAAGCGACGCCTGCAACGCCGGCGCCAAAGGTGACGGCAAGCCCGATCTGGATGGTGAACGAGCCCGAGGTGTTTGAATAGTCGAGCGAAATGTTTTTAAAAAACGCCGCGCCGCTGCCGTGCGTGTGGGCACCCACGGCGAGCGCCAGCTTCGCCAGCACCCAGGGGTTGACGTTTAGGAAAAACGGCACCGGTCCTAGGGTAAACTGCTCGGTCCAATTGAGGTCGGTTCTTACCTGGAAGAGGGCCTTAATATTGCCAAATGCGGGGTCGTTGTTGTCACCCCAGGTTTTGCCCACCCAGTCGTAGGCGAGCGATCCGTACAGCTGTGTGGCGATATCCATCGTAAAACGCGGCGTGCAGTGGTGACGAAGCAGCTTAGTGTTCCTTGGATCGGTGCCCGAACCGGCACTCATACTTTTGTACTGATTCCACTTCCCCTCCATCTCGTCGAGGTAGCGGTTTGCCTGCTTGGCGCCCGACTCGCGCGGTGACTTCTTCCAGTATTCCGGATCCGGATTGCCCGAATCGTTCATGTAGCCGACCGGTTTGTATCCTCCGCCAAACAGCACGTATCCGGCAAAAGAGAAATCGAACAAAATGGGGAACGAGGGCATCCAGCACGTGAACTTATTGCCGCCGATGCCGGGAAACGCCGCCGGGAAATCAAACGGAGTAATCTCTTGGTCCATGGTGGTGGGGACGATAGTGGTCGAGCCCGATTCTGCCTTTGCGGCCGGCGCGGTGACAACGGCCATGGGGGAGGAGAGTGTATAGGTCTTGCCCTGATAGTCGAGGACAAAGCGCAGCTTGCATCCTTCCTCCAGAAGGCCCGAAGCTGCATCGAGGAACGTGTCTTCGAGTGTGAACGTTGCCAGATTATCCGAACCCGATGCACTGGCCTTGACTTGGCCAATTTGCGTGACGGTTTCGGATGAGCTGCTCGTGGCGGGCATTACCTTGTTGATGCACAGCGTTGCCTGTCCACCCTGTGGCAGATGTGCCTGCACGGTAAAGGCGTGCGTGTCGGGTTGGTCGTTTCCGGCGTCGTCCTTCGGCAGTGCCATGAACGTGGCGTCGGCGTACTGGATGTCCCACTCGTCGAACGTAAGCTGGCGAAAGTACGGCTCACCGTCGGAAAGCGGACGTGTGGGCGCGGTAATGGCGGTGCCGCCCTGGATGCGCGTGAGGGGGATCTCGACATCACGGTAGCCCGCCATGCTGATGGAGATGCCACCGTTAAAGTCGTACGCGTCGAGAAGCGTTGCCTGGTCCACGTAGCCTTCCGAAAGCGGCGCGACCTCAAAGATGGCCGTGCCCTCGTCGTCGGTAGTGGCGGAGATCTGCTTGCCCGCGGCATAACGCGACGCGAGCGTGACCTGGGCTCCTTTGATGGGCATATTCTTGTTGGCGACGTCGACCACGACCACACCAAACATGGTGCGCGAGAGAACGAGCACCTTGAAGGGGTCTTCTTCGTCGGCATAGGACTCGGTGGGGGCGAATGGCAGTATGAAGGCGTTTGCGCTGCTCGGCACGCGAGGCAGCATGATGCCTGCCAGCGAGGATGCTCCGGCGATAAGTAGCGAACGACGATCAAGCATTTTGGGCTCCCATCCCGCAAATAACGGAGGAAATAATCCTATTTTGCGAGAAGGTGCCCCGTGGCGGTAGTGCCGTTCAAGGGTCAAAATGTCCAAATTGATCGAGCGAAGCACCGGGTTCCGGAACGCGTTCGATGCGCTTGGCAGCCCGGTCGCTAACGCAACATATGCGCGACCAGCTCGGCGCGAGTTCCGATACCAAGCTTGGCATACACTCCTGATAGGCGGTTTTTAACAGTGCCCGGCGATACTTCCATGTGGCGTGCGATTTCGGCGTTGGTCCATCCGCGGCAGGCGAGCATGGCCATGGTGAACTCCGTGGTCGTTAAATCGTCGGCCACGTCCTCGCCCGAATCGGGGTTGTGGATGCGCCGCCAGCCGTAGCTGAATCGATACGTAATCTCGATGATGCGTGCGAAATCGTCAGGGTATTGCGCTTTTAGGCACGCCTCGATGAGCCCCTGTAAAAGGCCGTGGTGCTCGCCAATGAGCTCGATGAGGCCGTCGGGGCGCGCAATGTCCCAAGCGGCTCCGAAATGTGCCTTTGCGGCGTCGATGTCCTTGAGGCTCATGCATGCCATGGAAGCCGCCAGGTGCAGGAACAGTTCCGAGATGGGATAGCTTCCCTGTTTCATGATCAGGGCATTTTCCACCATGCCCAGGCTGCGGCCGTATTCGCCGCGCAGATACAAGGCGTGCGCCATCACGTAGCTGGCGAACAGGCGCAGGCCTTCGGGTAAATGCGCCGCAAGCGGATAAAACTCTTCGGCGGAATACGGGGAAGGCAAGTGCAGCAGGACGCTCGCGGCCGAGGCGAACAGGATATGCATGGCGTGGACGGCAGGCGATTCCTCGTCGGCCGGCGTATCGAGGATGCCAGTAAGGCACCGGCGGGCATCGGCGATACGGTTGAGCGACAGACTGGCGTATCCGCAGATAAAGCATGCGGAATAGCGCAGTGCGGGGTCGGTGGCGTCAAGATAGGGGCGCGCCGTCTTGGCAGCGAGGGTGGCCTGTCCGCGAAAGTACAGCGCTTCTGCCGTGGCAATGGCGCGCGAATCGGGGTCGGAAATGCCTGCAACCGCAGCGTCAATCTGCCCCGGCACAAAGGCGGTGCACATCAACGGCATGGGAACGCAAGGGTAGCCATCGCAGTCCATCTTCCATCTCCCAACAGCTGGCAACAATAGCAGCAATTGTACTCCTGTTACTCGGGACTGGAATTTGCGGGTATGGCATACGATTACGCAGAACGTATAAAGGAAGAGTCTATTGGCGATGCTGCCAAGGTGGCTACCGAAGCCTAGCTGAGCTCGACAATAGGAAAAATTGCCACCCCTGCAAAAAGCTTTGTCGCAGCGATGGGAAACACATCTTGTTCTGCATATAATGAGGTCATATGACGGTGCGTCTGCATACGTGTGACGCATTCCCATCGAACCGAAAAGGAGCTTTGCATGGATTCCAACAAGCGTCCCGACGACATGGTGCGTATCACCACTTCCGAACTTGCCCAGGTGTTCATCGATGAGCAGGTCGCTGCAATCCGCGAGCAGATCGGCGACAAGAAGGTCCTGCTGGCCCTTTCCGGTGGTGTCGACAGTTCGGTTGTCGCGGCCCTACTCATCAAGGCCATCGGCAAGCAGCTTATCTGCGTGCACGTGAACCACGGCCTGATGCGTAAGGGCGAGAGCGAGCAAGTCGTCGACGTCTTCAAGAACCAGATGGACGCCAACCTGGTCTATGTGGACGCGACCGATCGCTTCTTGGATAAGCTCGTGGACGTCGAGGAGCCCGAGGCCAAGCGCAAAATCATCGGCGCCGAGTTCATTCGCGTGTTCGAGGAGGAGGCCCGCAAGGTTGGCGACGAGGTCAGCTTCCTCGCCCAGGGCACCATCTACCCCGACATCCTGGAGTCCCAGGATGGCGTGAAGGCCCACCACAACGTGGGTGGCCTGCCCGAGGACCTGCAGTTTGAGCTTTGCGAGCCCGTCAAGCTGCTGTACAAGGACGAGGTCCGCGTCGTGGGCCGCGAGCTCGGTCTGCCCGAGAACATGGTCGAGCGTCAGCCGTTCCCCGGTCCCGGCCTGGGCGTCCGCTGCCTTGGTGCCATCACCCGCGACCGTCTTGAGGCGCTGCGCGAAGCCGACGCCATCGTGCGCGAGGAGATCGACAAGGCAGGTCTGACCATCTGGCAGTACTTCGCCGTGGTGCCCGACTTCCGTGCCACCGGCGTGCGCGAGGGCAAGCGCGCCTACGACTGGCCCTGCATCATCCGCTGCATCAACACCGTCGACGTGATGACCGCCGAGGTGCCTGAGCTCGACTGGGCACTGCTCAAGCGTATTACCGCTCGCGTCACAGCCGAGGTTCCCGGCATCTGCCGTGTGTGCTACGACCTCACGCCCAAGCCCGTCGGCACCGTTGAGTGGGAGTAAGCTTTTTGGGCTGCTTTGATCATAGTTCCATGAATGGGGAGGCCTCGCGCGATTGCGCGGGGCCTTCTTTTTCGAAAAGAGCTGCCGTCGTGGTGTTGCCACTGTCCATCGTGCTTGCCATCGCCTCTGGTGTTGCCCCTGAGCAGGGCTGGTTTGCGACGAGAACTAGCAGGGCTTGTTGGCGGCACGAGCGAAGCAGGTTGTTTCGCATTGAGCGCGCTGGGCAGAAGAAGGCCATAATGGAGTGTGCGCACAATTTGTTTTAGAGGAGGATGCCGCATGGCAAAAGACGAACAAACAGGCTGGATTGTTGAGATGCTCATGGCCAGTGTGTCGGTGGCGCCCGCGGCTCTTTTGGAAGAGGCTATGGCAGATGAGCGCTGCGTGGATTTTGGCCCCATCCACCATTTTATTGTGGGCGCGGTGCTGCTTGCGTGCTGGCGCAACGCCGAAGCATCTGGGGAGCGAGATGCGATGCTCAAAGACGATCTTGCCGATTTGATGTCTCGTTCGGATTGCGTGCCGGGGGCAACGTGTGCCCGCTGGGGCATGTGCGGGGCAGCTGCGTCTGCGGGCATGGCATATGCAATCGTGCGCGGCAATGCGCCGCTGCGTAGTGAAGGCTGGCAGGAGGGACAGCTTATGGTTTCGGAGCTGCTCGCCGCCATCGCGCGCTCGGGAAGTCCGCGGTGCTGCAAGCGAGACGCGCGCGTGGCGATTCGTGAGGCCGTTTCGTTTTTTAACGCGCTCGGCGGACCACAGCTTAAAGCATGGGAGAAGACGCCAGCCTGCGATAGCTATGCGGCCAATACAGTGTGCATGGGCGAAAAGTGTCCGTATCATCCTGCGATGCTGAGCGCTGAGGAGAGATTGAAGGCACAAGCGACGAAGCCAGAATGACCGACCTTGCGGCGCCACAAGTTGGCGCCCATATGCAACGGACGCCCGCTGTCGAGTAGGCGTCCGCTAAGTTAATCAAATGTAGATGGGATTATCGGGTCATTAGACCCTTGTCGTCCTCACCAGATGGGCCATGTTTTCCCCGAGCTGGCGCAGCATGTCCTCGCCAAAGGGGTTGTCGCCGCTGTTAAACATCATGTTCCAGTAGGTCGACGAGGCCACTGGCATGCCACTGAATGTAAAGCAGCGGTTCAGTTCATCGAGTGTTGAGGTGGACCCCACCCGCCAAAGCGTCGTCACCGCGCATGCCGGCTTGCCGGCGAACCGTCTTCCGTGCACGCTCGCGGCGTAAAACGCGCGGTCGAGCAGCGCGAGCAACGCGCCGTTTGCTCCTGCAAAGTAGACCGGCGTACCCACCACGAGCTCCTGGTCGAGCGTCTCGGATATCGCCTTTACCGCGCGCTTGGTGGCACAGTACACGCCCGAGAGCGGTCCGACGTTGTAAGCGCCCAAGCTGCTCACGTTGAACACATGGCCGGAGCGGCGGGCCCTCATACCGGGCAGCACCGCGCGCACGGCATGGCGTTGGTTCTGTGCGCATGGGCCCCTTGCTTTTGTGTGCGCGAAAGGGGCAGTTATTCGTCACATTCCCGCGCAACGTGCTCGATAAGCTCCTCTTGGCTTACCGGACGCCCCTGATTAAGCATCAGGTATTCCATGATTCCCGTTTCCTTGCGCGTAAGAGATAGAGCCTCACTGTCCACGGAAGCGATGCGCGCCTTGGTGTCAAAGCTGAGCTTTCCGCAGGTTAAAACTATGTCGCTTTGTGTAAAGCGTCTGAGGGTAAGGCTGCGGATCCTTGCCGCAAGCTCGTCCAGATGAAACGGCTCGGTGAGGCAATCGTTGGCGCCGGCATCGAGTCCGGAGACTTTAACGGATACTTCACCACGCGCGGACAGAATCAGTACCTTGGTCTCGCAGTCGGGCAAATACGTCTGTCCGTAGGGTGTGCTCGAGGGCGCCATTCCGCTGGCCATTGCCAACGCCGGTATTTGATCTGCGCTGGGGTGGCTCTTTATCTGGAAACTTGTCGTTCTCATTGCCGTGGTAGAGCAGAGCGTTTTGTTCTACCGCCCCTTCTGCAAATGGATTTGTTCACTCGGCGCATTCTATGCGCTCATGAATAAGGTGTCCCTACTGGGGATTCGGGTTGACGCATGCAAATGTGTCTCGTGCGGCAAGTGTTCAAAGGTTTGTCAGATGGACGTCGATGTGGTCCGCGCGTCCAATCATGCCGAATGTATCCGGTGCGGAAAGTGCATCGGGGCCTGTCCCGTCGATGCCATCAGCTATCGCTATGGCCTGGATGCGTCGGCAGCAAAGCTCCCTCTGACCGCCGATAAAAAGTAAACAAGCTTCGACAAAACGGAGGAATGACCATGAAGCTTTCTAAGATTGCGGCCTTGTTTATGGTGCCGGTGCTGGCCTTGTGTCTTGTGGCATGTTCGGCGCCCGGTGGCAACGCGAGCGAATCTACGAGCTCCGATCCTAAGATCGCGGAGCTCATCGCGCAGGAGCCGACCAATGCCGACGAGGCCGCCGAGCTGTATGCGAAGCTCATGCAAAAGGAGAACGATATCCTTTCGAGCGATAGCGCACTGTGGGAAAAGGTGTTTCTTGCCGCCAATAAAGATATGCCGATGATTGAGGACGGCAGCAATTACGGCGATTTCCTGCTCAAGACCATCGACGGCGCCAAGGTAAACATCTGATCCTGCCATGGAGGGACTCCATGGCAGGATCAGATCATTGATGTTGATAAGACGCGCGAAAGTGGCACTTAGCGGTCAATCACAAAATTGTCCATCTCGACGAGCTCACGAGCCTTCTCCTGACCTTCGATGGCCTCGCGGAGACGCTTGGCGTAATATGTCATGCCATTGGCGATGTCGATGCGCAGACCGATTTCGGCGCGTTGATAGAGCGCCAACGCGCGCAGGGGATTACGGTCGATGCCACAAGAGGGGGCGTCGGGGTCAATGAGCATAGAGGCTATGCGAATGGCGGGCTGGGCGAACTCTGCATCGTCGCGGGCAAGCTCAAGACTGCGTTCGTACAGGCGGTATGCTTTTGACCTATCTTGCGGCACGGCGCGACCGCGGCTGAACATGTCGCCGAGTTTGTACACCGCCTCGCTGGAGGGCGCAAGCGCTGCGGCAAGCGAATACCACTGATAGGCTTTGGCATGGTCGGGCTTGCCAGTCCTTCCGTACTCGTAGATATAGCCGAGGTTGATGATGCTCTGGAAGCAACCTGCGTCGGCCGCCATTTCGTAGAGTTCCGCGGCCTTGGCGTAGTCCTGCTCAACAAGGTCTCCCATATAGTAGAGGGCGCCTAAATCGTTCATACAGGCTCCGCTGCCGGACGAAACTCCCAGCCTGTAGCCCAAGACGAGCATTTCCCTAACTGCTGAAGACATACGGGCCGCACGGTAGATGCGCTCTCTGTTTTCGCAGATATACTGGGCATAATCATCGCCAGGCGTGGAGAATGCAACGTTTGCCATCTCGGCGAGGAGGTCTTTTTCCTGCTCGGGCCCATAGATAAGATCTTCGGAAGGAAAACCCTCGTTGTATTCGTCCTCGCCATGGTCGACAAACTCCATGCCGGCAAGTTCTGCCATGCGCGCAACGTCTTCCTTTTCGACTCCATATGCGTTGTTGGGATTAAGGTCCATCGTTTGCTCCTTTCGGATTGTCTACTGTTTTGTATCGTATCAAGTGATGGAGACCGCGGAATTTCCATTTCGCTGTACGGCAGGTCAGAGCGCTTACCGCTTTTCAAGCTCACCCACAAAGACGGGTCAAAGTGCCTCCGCAGGCTTAGGCTCGGGTGAATACAGTTCTCCCTGGGGGTTTACGCCGATGGGGTCTGAGCAACAATCGAGCCATTCTTCGGATGCTAAATCGCTGATGGGCTGCTGTTCGCATACGGCACTGAAATTGATGCGTATGGCATCAATTTCAAGTTCGGGTGCTGCCGGCACCGCATCGATAAAGTAACGCCAGCGTTCGTCGTCCAAAAGATGCAGCAGCGTAATTTGTGTCTTTCCGTGGTATTCGTACGCATCGAGCACTAAAAAACGAGACTCCGACGGGGTCGCACAGTGTCCTCGATCGGCGTCTTGCTCCAATTCGGTTAGATCGATGATGCGGTTCAACAGGATGAGAAGACGATGCGATGTGCTCATGCCGCCAATGTGGGACGATATGTCAGCGGGGTTCTTGCTGCGAAAGATTGTGCCGGGCTTGTAGAGCGCGGCGACCTGAGGTGAAAGATCGGTGTCTCGTACATAGGTATTCAGCCCGGACAGCATGTAATCGAGGGCACTTTTATAATCCTTCGCACTGGCGCTGTCCTTAGGCGTGCCTGTTTGGCCGCAATCGTTCATGGTCGCCTTCCGTATTGTTGCCGCGGAGAAGATTGCGGCATGGCTGCTCTTTATCGGCGAGCATATCAATCCGTGTGGACATCTTTTTGATTATCACGGCGGCTTGCGCCATTCGGCAAAGGTTCTCATCAACCGCGCCGCCACGGGACTCTTGAAGTGGTGGATGTTTCCAACGCGATTCTTGGCAAACCACTGCCCGCCGTCAGTACGATCGACAGCTCGGATCTTATCCTCGAGAAAGGTGGCTTACAGGAAGGCTGGCACGGCGTGCTGGCGCTGGGCAGCGAGGTTTCGGATATCGCTCCAGGGGATGCACTCACAATTGACTAATGTGACAAAGTGACAGTTCCTTTGTCACATTATCGGCGGTATGCGCGGGATGGTACGTCACGCGATGTGCCGTCCTGCTCGTTTTTTGGCGCGCTTCGTTACATTCCTCACTTGCGCCGGTAAAAAATGGGGATAGAGTAGGACAAACGCGTCGAATACGAACGGCGGGGGAGAGCGGGCAAGGTGCCTGCGCAGGAGAGGTTGCCGTCCATGCTGGAGCTCAAAGGAATTTGCAAAAGGTATGTTACGCAGTCGTTTACGCAGGTGGCGCTCGACAGCGTGAGCCTGTCTTTTCGGGATAACGAGTTCGTGGCCATTCTGGGGCCCTCGGGTTCGGGTAAGACCACGATGCTCAACGTTATCGGCGGACTCGACCACTTTGACTCGGGTGACCTGCTGATCGACGGTATTTCGACCAAGGACTTTCACGATCGCGATTGGGATGCCTATCGCAACAACCGCATCGGCTTTGTGTTCCAAAGCTATAACCTCATTCCACATCAGACCATTTTGGAAAACGTGGAGCTGGCGCTTGCGCTCACGGGCGTGGGGCACGCCGAGCGCCGCCAGCGTGCGCGCAAGGCGCTCGAGGCCGTTGGTCTGGGCGAGCACGTGAACAAGCGCCCGAGTCAGCTTTCGGGTGGACAGATGCAGCGCGTGGCCATCGCCCGCGCCCTGATTAATGATCCCGAGATTGTGCTGGCAGACGAGCCGACCGGCGCCTTGGATTCCACAACGTCCGTGCAGGTCATGGACTTGCTCAAGGACGTCGCGCGCGACCGTCTGGTTATCATGGTCACGCATAATCCCGATCTGGCGTACGAGTACGCCACGCGCATCGTCAACCTGGCGGACGGCAAGATTACCGACGATTCTGATCCTTTCGATGTCGCTGACGCCACGCGCCGCGAGGCCAAGCCTACGCGCAAAACCTCGATGAGCTTTGTGACGGCGCTGGGGCTTTCTGCCCGAAACCTTATGACCAAGAAGGGCCGTACGGCCATGACGGCCTTTGCGGGCTCGATTGGCATTATTGGCATCGCGGCGATTTTGGCGCTGTCCAATGGCGTAAACGGCTACATCAAAAAGGTCGAGGAGGATACGCTTTCGAGCTACCCGCTTACCATTTCCAAGCAGGATTACGACCTGTCGTCCATGATGGGCGAACAGGGGGCCACGGATGACGATACGTCCAAGAACGAGGGTTCGTCCGACGACGGCACCGACGGTAAGGCTCAGGGAACCAAAAAGATTCCCGTGGTCACGGCCGTAAAGGATATGTTCGCAAGTGTTAAGTCCAACGATATGACGAGCTTTAAGGCATGGCTTGACGGCGGCGGCGACGGTATCGACAAAGAGGTCAACGCCATCCAGTACGGTTACGGCGTGACGCCGGTTATCTATCGTGCCGGCAAGGGCGATGAGAAGCCTGTCCGGCTGGTGCCCAACGCTATGACCGAGGCCATGAGCGGTGGTGCGAGCTCGGCGGCAACGGTGAGCATGGACTCCATGGGAACCTCGGTCTTTAACGAGATGATCGACGATCAGAGTCTGCTCGACAGCCAGTACGATGTCGTCGCCGGCCATTGGCCTACGTCTGCTCACGAAGCCGTAATGGTGCTTTCGAGCCGTGGAACGGTGGGCGACTATACGCTTTACAGCATCGGTGCGCTGGATATCGATGAGCTCAACGACCTGGTGAACAGTGCCATGGCCGCCGACGGTAAGATTGAGACGCCTGAGAGCGGCGCCGACTTTACTTACGACGATGCGCTGTCCACGACGTTTAAGGTGTTGTCGCCGGCCGATGCTTATCGCAAAAACGAAGAGACCGGCATGTGGACTGACATGTCTGGCGACGCCGACTTTATGACGGCCAAGGTTGCCGACGGTATTGACGTGCACATTGTGGGCGTGGTGCGACCTAACGAGACGGCCAATGCGAGCGCGTTATCTCCGGGCATTGCCTATACGCATGCGTTGACTCGCCAGCTTATGGAGCGCGCCGCCAATTCGCAGATCGTGCAAGAGCAACTTGCCCACCCCGAGACGGATGTCTTTACGGGCAAAACCTTCGACGAACTGCAAGGCGAGGCCAGGCAAGGCGTGGATCTGGGCAGTATGTTCAGCGTGGACGAGGCAGCGCTCAAGAGCGCGTTCTCGTTCGATGCGTCTGCACTCTCGGGTTCTGCCGGTGGCATGGATCTTTCGGGCATCGATTTGTCGGGCCTGGATATTGATCTTTCGGGCGTTGGCAAAGACATCGACTTAAGCGACATCATGGCCAAAGCGCCGACCCCCGATTTTTCGGGCATCTTTGACGGTCTGGAGCTCACGCCCGAGCAAATGCAACAGGTGGGAACGCTTGCCAACCAACTATTTGAGGGCTTTTTGCAGTCTGATCAGTTTAGGGCGCTGTCACCCGAAGATCTCAAAGACGCGTCAAAGCTTGCTGCCGCATTCTCGGCGTATCTCGAGAACGATGTTGTGGCGCAGCAGTGCCTGGCGCAGCTCAAGGCGCTCGGCGGCGATGCCCTGGCCGAGCGCCTGCAACAGGCGATGACCGACTATGTCCAAAATCAGTTGGCTCCGTATCTGCAGCAGGCTATGGATCAGGTGATGAAGGCGATCAGCGAGCAGGTGGCAACGACCGTGTCGACCCAGCTCAAGGCCGGCGCGGCAGGGCTCATGGACCAGATGGTGACGCAGATATCTTCGAGTTTTGCCAACCTGGCGAGCGCCATGCGCGTGGATGCGAGCGCCTTTGCTCGTGCCATCCACTTCAACATGGACGCCGAGGACCTGAGCTCGCTCATGATGAGCTATGCCAAGGCGTCGAAGCTCACCTACGACAACAATCTGACCACGTTGGGCTACGCGGATGAAGCGGATCCCATCTCGGTCAAGATTTTCCCGCGCGACTTTGAGGCCAAGGAGCGCGTACTCGACCATATCGATGCGTACAACAAGCAGGTCAAAGCCGCCGGCCACGACGAGCAGGCAATCTCGTACACCGACTACATGGGCATCATCATGGGCTCGGTGACTGATATCGTGAATACCATCAGCTTGGTGCTCATCGCGTTCGTGAGCATCAGCCTGGTCGTGAGCTCCATCATGATCGGCATCATCACCTACATCAGCGTGCTGGAGCGCAAAAAGGAGATTGGCATCCTACGCGCGATCGGTGCGTCGAAGCGCAACGTGGCAAACGTGTTCAACGCCGAGACCTTTATCGAGGGCCTCATTGCCGGCGTCTTTGCCATTGTCGTTGTGGTGGCCGTGAGTTTTCCGGTTAATGCCTGGGCGCTTGCTGCCAAACAGGTACCCAATCTGATGAGCTTGCCCGTGCAGGATGCGCTGGCGCTCATTGCAATTTCGGTGCTGCTGACGGTCGTTGCCGGCCTGCTGCCGGCCCGCAGTGCATCCAAGAAAGACCCCGTGGAAGCCCTGCGCTCCGAATAATGTGACAAAGGGACTGTCCCTTTGTCACATTGAGTGACATGTAAATCGAGGTCTAATACTTTTCCCGAGAAGTGAACGAGTCAAAATGGACCCCCGAAGCATCGACACTTATTGAAGGCGGTTTCCTGCGGTTTTGCCAGCCAAATCCTGCGGGTTTGGCGTCTAAAAATGTCGATGCTTCGGGGGTCCAAATATAGCCGTTCACTTCTCGGGAAAAGTATTAGACCTTGAGATATAGACGGCGTTTGCGAGCGTCAATTAGAGCGTAAGTTGCTAGTCCTCCTTTGCGGAGAGCATGAGGCTAATTTCCGGATGGGTGTACTTGTCGAACTCTTCTTTGGGCTCGGTGTCAAAGGTGTAGTACGACTTGATAGATTCGTCCTCCGTCTTGATGCTGATTTCTTCATATAGGGATCCGGCTAAAAATGCCTGTTTAAATTCATCCGACAGGCTGCATGGCGTGAGGAGGCCCGGTGTGGCAACGGAAATGTCTAACCCGTTGAGCGGGGCGCAGAGTGTCGCGATATCCTGCTCGCTGCAGGCGAGGTTGTCTGCAAGGCTTGCCTCGGGGTCGATCTGACTGGTGTAATCGACGTCCGTGAGCATGCCATCTGCATCGAAAGAAAGGTAGACATAGGCTGCTTGAGCGCCGAGGTCATTATCAAGCAGATAGCCGGTAATGCGGTAGCCGTAGTCGTGATACGACTCGTATGGGTCGTCTGCCGCGACGCGTTTGCACGCGGGCTCCAAGGCATCTTGCGCGGCGAGCACGCCGGCGACCTCCGCGGAGCGGTCTTTGTTGGTTTGGGCTACCGCAAGCCTGCTCTGCAGCTCCTTCCACTGTTTGCCCTGCATTCCAAAGCGCGGCGCAAGAGCGCAATAGCAAAAGATGACGAGTTCGATTGCGGTGAGTGCAATGGCGGTATATATGCCCGCGGATTGGAATTCCTTTTGGTGGAACGCGACATCGTTGATCATTTGGTGCGGCAACATCAACAGGCATGCTACGAACGACATGACGAGTGCGGTCGCTGCGATTTTGGGGTATGTGCAGTACCGCTGGATGCGTTTCTTTTCTTGCTCGGTGAGCAGCTGCATGGGGCCTCGACTCTCATCGTTTTTCGAGGGCGATGCGCACACACTCTTGAGTATAGATGAGCGGAGGGTGTCTGTTGTTCAGACATGGCGGTCAACAGCTTGCTGTTGGTGATCGCTTGATCGCGAACGTCCTCTTTTGGACAAGGAAAAAGTGGCGAGTGAGGGAGCTGCTGTGGGGCGGCCCTGCTTGCTGTTTGTGGGCGCCATTCACCTTCGTTGCACAGGGATGGTCGGAGGGCTGGTTGGTGTCAAGCAACCGCCTCCGCCTTGTGGGCCGCCTCGGGGACAAGGCATAATGCATGTGACAAAGGGGCGGTTCCTTTGCCGCATTGATTTGAGAGTAGATGTTGATGATTCTATCGTTGGCCCCCATGGAGGGGATTACCGGGCATGTGTTCCGTCGCGTGCATGCGGAGTGCTTTGGCGCGCTCGATTGCTATTACACGCCGTTTTTGCCGCCGCCGCGGGTGGGAAACCGCTTTGGCGGCAAGGCGTTTAAGGAGATCGATCCTGCCAACAACCAGGGGCTCAACGTAGTGCCTCAGCTGATGTCTAAGAACGCGGACGAGTTTGTGTGGGCGGCGCAGGTGCTCGCCGACATGGGCTACCGCGAGGTCAATCTCAACCTTGGCTGCCCCTCGGGGACGGTTGTTGCCAAGGGCAAAGGATCGGGCTTTTTGCGCAACCTCGATGAGCTCGAGGTGTTCTTGCGTGATGTGTGCGAGCGCTCGCCGTTGCCGGTATCGGTAAAAACCAGGCTGGGGCTGGAGAGCGACGACGAATACGAGCGCGTGCTCGATCTGTACTGTCGCATGCCGCTGGCAGAACTGATCGTGCATCCGCGCATACAGAAGGATCGCTATACGGGCTCGCCGCGCAAAGAGTTTTATGGCGAGACGCTGGAGCTGGCGCCGTTTCCGGTGGCATACAACGGCGATATTTTTGATCTTGAGGACATGGAGGCGCTGGTGGAGGCCTATCCCGGTACACGCCATGTGATGCTGGGGCGTGGCTTGCTTGCGAACCCCGCGCTGGCTCGCATGGTCAAGGGCGGTCCTGCTGCCACGGCAGCCGAACTGCAGCGCTTCCACGACACGCTGTTTGCGGCATATGCAGAAGAGATTGGCGGCAACGCGGTCTTTCGCATGAAGGAGTGGTGGTTCTACGCTAAATGCGCCTTCGCCGATCCTGCTACCGTTCACAAACTCGTACGCAAGACTAAAAAGGTCGACGAATACCGCGCCGCCGTCGACCGCGTTTTCCGCGAGCAGCCGCTCGCGCCTACCGCTCGTTTCCACGGATAACTGATCTGTAGGGGGACGAAGGAAGCAAATCGTCTTGTTGGTGCCAACTCCCAGAGGCTTGGGACTGGCACCAAAAGTTGTGCAAGAAACTTGCCAAAATGTGATGATGCTATGACTATTTAAAATATTTACAATGTGATAATACTTGAGCTATAAACCTGAAGCGTATTTCGCTTAAGCCATAAGAATAGCGATGTAAGATAGTTGTGCCGGCATTCTGCCGGGCTCGATACGAAAGGAAAGGCATTCCATGAAAAAACGCTCCCATGCCGTTCTTGCGGTAACAGCAGGGCTTATGACATCCCTCTGCTTTCTTGCGCCTCAGGCTTTTGCGGATGGCGGTTTTGCTTCTGTTTCCGAGCCTGCCGTTGAGGCGTCTTCGGTGAGCACGGTTGCCAAGCCCCAAGTCGATGCCGCGTCTGCGAACGAATCTGGCACGCCTGTCGCCTCTTCTGCCGAATCTGCTGCGACCGCTCCCTCCTCGGCTCCTGTTGACGCAAGTGCTTCTGCGGGCGCAAGGAACGGTGCTTCTGTCGCAGAGTTTAATGGGACCCCGTACGCGACCTTTGATGAAGCGCTCGCTGCTGCCAAAAACACGAACGGCGCGACCATCAAGCTCCTTGGCGATGCCGAGACTTCGGGCCTTGATTTGCACAAGGACCTCACCATCGACGGCAATGGCCACGCGCTGAAGTTCACCCAGAAGAAGGGCATTGCCCTTTGGGGTAAGGCTCTGACGTTCAAGAACGTCAACGTGACCATGACCGGCATCGGCTCCACTCCGTATACCGCCGAGTGGAATTGGATGTCTGTGTGCGCGAGCAAGGATGCCTCGCTCACGCTCGATGGCGCTACGCTTACCATGGACGGTACCGGTACCGCCAGCAATGTGCATGCCATCTATTTCTGCAGCAACAACAAGCTAAACTTGAAGAATGGCTCTAATCTCACCATTAAGAACTACAGCCAGGACGCTCTTGAGTGGGATGGTGGTGACGGTGGCTACAACGTGAATATTGAAGGTGGTTCCACCTATATCTCCGACCACAACCGCTCTGGCTTTACGGGCACGTTCTATGCCACTATCGATTCGTCGACGGTCAAGGTTCTTAACAGCAAGGGCAACGGCTCGAACGGCACGTACTACACCATCAAGAACGGCTCCGAAGTCACGTTCGATAACAGCGGCACCTGGGGTATTTCCGCTTGGCGCATCGACATGAGCAAGGGCTCGAAGCTCTATGCGAATGACAACGGGTACAGTGGCATCTGGACTCGCGTGCTTAACGTTGATTCTTCTTGCCTGGTTGACGTCGAGGGCAACGGTACAAAGGGACCCGCCGCGAAGAACGGCGGCATTTTCTTCCAGGGCAACAAACAATACACAAGCGTGATTGAGAAGGGCGCAAACGTCACCATCAAAAATAATGCGGGCTCTGGTATCTACACTGAGCAAGATGTTTGCAACCTGACCATTGGCTCTGCGACCATTACCAATAACGGCACTGGCGCCTGCAACAAGGACGGCATTGGTGCCGACATGGGCGGCGGCGTCTATAACGTGGGCACTATGAGGCTCGACTCGTCGGTTGTTATCTACAACAACCACGCCGCGAACGCCGGCGATGACATCTACAGCACCAGTGCTGGCGACACTGATTTTGGCAATGTTGGCACTGGCTGGATCCTTGATGACTGCGACCACACGATTGACGGCTGGTATGTTGACGGGAAGGACTCTCGCTGGTCCGCCCATGGCGAGGCCAAATATGTAGAGGCTGCTCAACCTGGTACTTACGAGGCAAAAGAAGCCCCTGTTGCATTCAAGGCTGCCCACGGCCTCGTAAGCGTCAGCTACCAGTATGTCGGCGAAGCCCCCGAGAAGGCAAAGTTGCCCGATGCCGATGAGGGCCTTGAGGTTGGCTCTGCGTATGCCGCCAAGGAGCAGAAGGCTGTCGATGGTTGGACGTTCGATGGTTGGTATACCGACGAGGGCTGCACGGTCCTGTGGAACGACGGCGATTCGCTGACGGGTTCGATGACGCTCTACGGCAAGTGGACGAAGAAGCCCGTTCAGCCGAGTGAAAAACCCAAGACGGAGATTGCCAAGAAGACCAAGAGCACCAAGAGCACCAAGTCACTCCCTTCGACCGGTGATAAAAGCAGCGCCGTGATGACTGCCGCCCTCGCCGGTGTTGGCACTGCGGTGCTCGGCTTTGGTGAGGCGATTCGTCGCAGGGCCAATTCCAATAGGTAGTTGATGGTTGGCAGGTCACGCTTACGGTGAGCTACATCGCTAAGCGCATTTGTTCAATTTAGGGCGTGGGTGGCTAGAGCGAGCCACCCACGCCCTTTCGTTTGACCCTCGGGGCGGAGAAAACGGATCACCTGTGCCGGGCCCATGCAAAAAGCTGTACGCCAGCATCCAAAGATGTCGAAAAGTGTCGACTTTGGATACTGGCGTACATGTTTGGCCGTATGGGTTGGGGCCTTGGACGGACGGGATGCGCACGCTAGAGCAGGTTCTCCTGTACCCATGCGATGATGTCGCTCGATTCGTAGAGTGGTTTGCCGTCGATGAACAGACAGGGAACCTGGCGTTTTCCGCCGACGGCGATGAGCGTCTGCTCGGCATCGGGGTCGGTCGAGATGTTGCGCTCAGGGATGGTCACACCGTTATCGGCAAGGAAACGCTTGACCTTCATGCAATACGGGCAGCCGGTCATAACGTACAGCGTGAGCTCATGATTAGTAGCCATAAGTCTCCAATCGGTTGAGGTTTTGATTGAAATACCCAAAGCCGCCGCGGTCTATGCATGAGCTGACGACGACTCGATGGCCTGTACCAGAAACGCCGTGGCTCCGGTGCCGCAGGGCTTGTCGTAGTAGTCGATAAAGCGCTGGTCAGCAAGATAGCCGTGGGCGAGGCCCAGGTATGCTTCGTCTTGGGGCTTGTGCCCCCAGTTAAGGCCAATCCATCGACGGTGCATCGCGACAAGTTTGCGGGCCTCGCTTCCATCCGCATCGCCGTCGCCCATGGCAATCGAAAGCTGACCCAGAATAGCGCGTTCAAGTTCCTTCATGTCGTTCCATGTCTCGGGGTCCATGTCCAGCAGTGCTTCGTTTGCTGCGTCGATCGCCTCGTCGCCATAGCGCGCCCGCGCCTCGGCACCGTAGCGCTCCTCGTTTTCTTGCACGGAGCGCCAGCGCTCCAGTTGCGGCAGGACGGCGCCCATGAGCGAGACGGCTTCGTCGAGCGACATGCCGGTGTTTTGCGCCAGCCGCGGGGCACAATCCTCGATCATCGCCTCCATGGTGGTGTCGTAGGTGTACTTGCCGTGGTCGTAGCACCACTTGCAGTAATGGTCGGTCATGGCGCCCACAGCATCGGTGCCGCAGTCGTCGGGTGTGAGTATCATGCCGCAGCTCTGGCAATAGTGCTCGGGCATTTCGAGCAGGTGGGACAGCGGTTCTCCGGTTACGGCGGCAATGAGCTTCATCATGTCGATGCCCGGGGTGACTTCGCCGCGTTCCCAACGGCTGACGGCTTGGCGTGTGACGAAGAGCTTGGCGGCGAGGCCTTCCTGCGTGAGATTGTGCGCGCGGCGGATGGCGACGAGCTTGTCTGCAAATGCCATGACGACTCCTTCCTGCGGGTTTGTTCGCTGGTTAAAGTATGGCCGCGGGTACGCGGGCTGCCAAGCAATCGTTGGTTGCGCATAACGAAAAGCCCCGCCGGAATATCCGACGGGGCTCCATTCAATGGCAAGAAGAGCGCGGCCTAGAGCTCGTTGCGCTTCTTCATGACAACGGCGGCGCCGAGGGCGGTCGCGCCGAGTGCGACGATGGCGAGGGCGTTCGCGCTCTGGTCGCCGGTCTGGGGAAGAGCCTTGCGAGAGGTCTTCTTTGCAGCGGGCTTCTCGGTCGAGGGCTTCTCGGCGGGGGCGGCAGCAATCTCGTGGGTGTTCGTGATTGTTCCCTCGTTGCCAACGGTCGCGTTGTCCGTGGTGTAGCCGTCGATGTTCGCCTGGGTCACCTGGTAGGCGATCTCGTGGCGGACACCGTTCTCGTCATAGGCGTACTTGCGGACGTTGTCGAAGACGACGTTGTAGGTGTCGCCGTTCTCCACAATGACGGCCTGCGCGTCAGTGGGCTCGCCGTCAGCGGTGAGCGTGAGGTACTTGGCGAAGTCCTCGGCGCTCGGGCGGATACCGTCCTTGTTGGAGGAGTCCTTCCAAGCGACAGTTACGTTTACTTGGGTGTAAGCGGGGGTGATGGTGAGCGTGCCGGGGACGACTTGGACCTGAACAAAGCCGCTGGTATCGTCGCCGACGAGCTGATAGTAGTGGTAGCCCTCGTAGTCGAAGCTGCCGATGCCCGTGCGGTTTTTGGCGGTGTTGCTGGTGTAGGGCGCAGGAATCTTCTCAGGGTCGGTCGCGACGGTGATGTCGTACTCACCGGGCGCGTAGTTGGCCTTCTCGGCGGCATCGCAGCTGAGGATGAAGTCGGAAAGGTTGAGGGGGTTGTTGGGGTTGCCGCTCAGCACGTTGAGGTCGGCGGCGAGGGAGGGCTTTTCCTCGCCCTCCTGCATGGTCACGTTCGGGACTTTGAGCTGATACTGCGTCCAGACGCTGTGGCGAATTGAGTTGTCGGCGTAGTCCTTGTACTCGCCGATGCCGTGAATGTTCTCCCACACGAAGCCGGCGGCAGTCATTCCTTTGTCGGAATTCTTCCACTCGGTCTCGCTCGAGGGATTCCAGCTGCGCTGGTCTGTGTAGTAGTACTGGCGGACGAAGTCCTCGCCCTCAACGAGCTCCTCGCCCTTCTCGTTCTTGACGGTGCTCTTGAAGTGGTGCTCCTGGCCGTTATAGGAAACGGACTGTGGTGCGGAGGCCGTGAACTGACCGGCCTGGCCGGCCAATGCGGTCGCCGGCAGCGCGAGGACGACGGCGGCAACGAAGGCCACCGCTAAAGCAACAAATCTGATATGGCTGTGCTTCACTTGTGTTCCCCATTACAGTCTGAAGTGGGCCACCGATAAATTTCGATGGCGAGCATTCGGCGCATTGCCTACGATACGGGCAAGCCCCGAGGGGCCGCCGATCGGGCGCCTCCGGAT
>NZ_JBQKDI010000019.1:0-42733 GCF_052121915.1 Collinsella sp. LCP19S3_B11 | reverse complement strand
CATGCCCTCCTTCCAGTCGAACTGCAGCTGCCTGCCCGGGGGCGTCTCGAACCGCGGGTGCGGCTCGCGGCCGCCCGCGCCCCCGAAGGGCACGTCGCGGGCCCGGCACCAGGCGGTGAAGGCGCCGTACCCGGGCAGCCCCTCCCCGCGGCCCTCGCGCAGGAACGCGTAGACGGCCATCTTGGTCATCCCGGGCAGCTGGGCCTTCGAGCGGATCACCTCCTCGAGCGGGTCGAAGGCGCTGCCCCTCGCGGACCTGCCGTCGGCGGCGGACTCGCCCTCCCGCCAGTACTTGGCGACCGTGTGCCGGTCCATGCCGTGCCTCCTCGCGATCTCGCTGAAGTTCGGCTTCGCGCCGGACCCCCTGTAGACGTTCAGCTCTCCCATTACGTTTCGCTCCATATCCCGCTCCTCCCGGGTCGGATACCCGATCGGAGCATAGTTCCGTTAGCGCAGTTGGTGAAAGTGCGTTAGCGGGGTCGGCGAAAGCGCGTTAGCGCATTCGGCGAGATGCGTTTGCGAAAGTGGTCAATTTTAGATTAGCGCTAACACGGCCTTGAGGGTCGGCGTCTTGCCGGAGCGCGAGCGCCCCCAGAGGTAGACGATGAAGGTCTGCGCGCCCAGGAGAGACACCAGGGGCGACGCGAAGCTCGCCGCCAGCACGCAGCGGAACGCCATGGAGGCGGCCCGCGCCGGCGCCACGCCCTCCACCCACGCCGCGAGCGTGCCCGCCGGCTCCATGAAGGGGCGTGCCTTCACCGCCTCGTCCGGGCTGGGGTCGAAGCGCACGCCGCCCGCGCCCAGGTCGTAGGGCATGAAGGCGGAGAGCGGGCCGTCCGCCCACCCCAGGTGCACGACGCTCCTCGCGCGCGGCCGCGCCCATCCGCAGCGGCGCTCCACGTCGGTCAGGTAGAGCACGACGTCCTTGGCGTTGGCCGACGACACGTTGGCCCCGAGGGGCGCGAGCGCGCCGATCACCTTGTTCTGGTTGAGCAGCACCTCGCGGTCGAGCGCCCGCTCGCGCACGCCGCCGGGCACCGTCACGCGCACGAGGGCGCGCACGTCGCCGATGTCCACGTCCACGAGGTCGGCCGCCACCCAGGGCGCCGTCGACGTCACCGAGCGCGAAAGCTCCCCGTCGCGTCCGCGCGCCCACAGCCGCCCGCGAGTGTCGACGAACCATCCCTCCACAGACGGCGCCGTCTCGAAGTCCGGCGCCTCTTCGTCCGAAGAGCCTCCTCCGTCCGTGTCCGGCGCAGCGGTCGAACACATGTTCTTGTCATTGGCGCGAGAAGGACGCATATGGCGAGAAGGACGTGCGGCCCTCGGCCGGTAGAACTCCGTGCAGCCCTCTATGGCCCTCTCGATCGTCTGCGCCCCGTAGGTAGTGTCGCCCCGGCGGCTGTCCCACTTGTCGCGCATGAGGCCGGAGCGCCGGAAGATCCGGTCCATGCCATGCGGGCGGCGTCGCCCGCGCACCAGAACGCGAGGTGCGAGCACAGCGCCATGTCCGCCGCCGATCAGTCGCCGCCCTGCGCCGAGCAGTCGCCGGCCATGAGGGCGCGGATCGCGTCGCCTCTGCGGGAGGCGTACATGCGCTCGAGCAGCGCCTCGTCGTCCATGTCCGCGCCGGCCGTGGGCGCCTCCGAGAGCGTCGGCTGCGCGGCGGCCCGCCCCGGCTCGATCCAGGTGCGGTACGCCCTCTCGACGACCTCGGGGTTGGAGCCCAGCGCACCGCGACCCTCGAAGACGTCCCCCGTCACCATGAAGTAGCGGTCGTGGTCGTACATCTCCACCACGCGCCCGCCGGGCTGCCCCTTCCTCGAGCGCTGAGCCCAGTCGGGCTTCGAGCCCCGGAAGATCAGGTGCAGGCCGTCGCCGGAGGGCGAGACCTCCGTGTAGGTGCCCACCTCGTCCACCACCCAGCGGTACGCCGGGTCGAGGGCGCCATCCGAAATCACGTGGTCGAGGTCGAGCCCCGTGAAGGCGCGGTCCGGCCCGAACACGAACCCCACGCCGTCGCAGCGCCAGCGGCCCACGGCCGCCACCGCATCCTCGAAGGTCGCCCAGGTCGCAGGGTCGGTGCTCTTGGCCATGCGTCCGGTACGGGCGTCCGCGGGCAGCTTCGTCGCCCCGCCGTTCCGCTCCTCGCGCCGCCAGCACACCCAGCGTGCCTCGGCCTTGAGCTCCGCAGGGACGCGTGCCAGCGCGTCGGCGAGGGAGCCCGCCCCGCGTGGGCTACTCGCGGCCCTCTCCGTCATCCGAGGCCCCCTTCTTCGCGTTCTTGAAGATCACGTCGCGGCAGATCCGCCAGCGACCGTTCACCTTGTCGGCGGGGATCTGCCCCTCGCGTATGCCGCAGGTGATGGATCCCTCGTGCTCGCCGGTCACGTCGGCGAGCTGCTTGGGGGTCATGAAGTACGGCAGCTCCTCGAAACTCATCTCTCGCTCCCTCTCATCCGATTTGCCTTTGGACCGCACGCCGGCGAACCGACTGTCACGAAGTGGCACCTTCCGTCGCCGTGCAGCCGTAGAATATCACAGGAAATGTCAAAGAATGAGATTCTTTGCAAGATTTGAGGTAAGATAGCTCTTGAGCATTGAATGGCTTGTCAGTGAGTGATAGAATCTGTTGCGAAGCGTAACAAGTCAACGGAGGGCGCCTGCAGTCTCCCTCCACAGGACGAACACATTCGAGAAAGGTGGACGCCATGGCGAGCAACCTCCAAGAGCTCCGCAAGGCAGCGGGCTACAAGAACGCCAACGACTTCGCCGAGGCGCACGAGATCCCCTCGTCGACCTACGCGCGCTACGAGTCCAACCCCGACAAGATCCCCATGGAGCGGGCCTGGCAGCTCGCGGACATCCTGGGCACCACCATCGACGCAATCGTCGGCCGCGAGACCCCGGCGCCGGGCACCGCGCGCGGCGAGGTGCAGCTGGAGTACGACGGCCTCACGCCCGAGGCCCGCGCGCTCGCGGACGAGATGCGCGAGTTCATGCTCATGAAGGACGCCAAGATCCGTGAGCGGAAGCGCAGGGAGGAAGAGCGCCCCTGGGACGCGCTCTGCTACCAGTACGAGCGCCAGATGCTCGCCGAGATGGGCGAGGGCGCCGCCTTCGGCGAGCTCGTCGCGTTCGAGAGCGCTGAGGAGGCCCGCTCGGCCTTCGAGTCCTTCCTCCAGAAGCAGGCCGCCAAGAAGCGCGGCAAGTTCCCCATCAAGGCTCAGGAGCTCATCGACAACCAGACCATCGACAAGATTATGGAGGCGTACGACCGCACCCACGGCGAGTTCGACCACGAGGGCACGCGCGTGCTGTGGAGTACCGTCGACGCCCGTGTGGCGGTCGAGTTCGACTCCGGCATGGGACAGAGGGGAGGTGGCGCCAAGGCGTAGAAGGAAAACAGGTGGGCCCGTGGGAGCTGGCACTCCCACGGGCCCGGCGTCCGGTCCAGAGGCAAATCCAGAAGGGACGGTGACAAGTATATGTCATCCATCAATCCCGCCCAAACCCCCTACAGGCCCATAAGCGGCAAAAGAACACTCCAGAGGCTCCGCCGCCAGGCGGGCTTCCGCTCTGCGAAGGAGTTCGCCGAGGCGCTCGGCATCCCCGGCTCAACCTACGCGCGCTACGAGCGCGCTGGAGACGGCGCCGACTGCGGCATCCCGCTGCCGGCGGCATGGCAGATAGCCGACAAGCTGGGCTGCTCCATCGACCTCGTCATCGGCCGCGAGGACATCGACGCGCCCGAGCCCGAGGGCATCCAGCCCCGCTACGACGCCCTCAGCCCCGAGGGCCGCGCCCTCGTGGACAGCTACCTCTCCTACGTGGAGCTCGGCGAGCGCGCCGCGCGCTCCCAGGGCAGGCGGTGAGCGCCATGACCAAGAGCGAGAAGAACCTTCGCGTCGTGTCCTACTCCATCACGGACGACGCCGGAAACGAGGTCCCCGTCGTCGCCCTCGTCGCCGCGCCCGGCGAGGCCCTGCGCCTCGACGAGCCCTGGCAGCGCGAGCTCGCCCGCGACCTCGAGTGGCACTACCGCCCGCCCTACGTCGTAGTCGGGGACGGTGAGTAGCATGGCCAAGGTCACCGGTGAGGGCTCCATCATCCAGATGGAGAAGGACAAGCCCAAGAGCAAGTGCCGCAAGTGGCAGCTCCGCGTCCCCGTGGGCCTCGACCCCCGCACGGGAAAGTACAAGACTCGCACAAGGCGCTTCAACGGTACCTACACCGAGGCGAAGAAGGCCCTTCGCGAGTTCATCAAGGAGATCGAGAACGACGAGGTGCACAAGAGGTCGGGCACGACCATCAAGGAGTGCGCAGAGGACTTCATGACGAGGCGCCGTGCGTCCGGCGAGTTCACCGAGAACACCAACGTGACCTACGAGCGATTCTTCAAGGCAATCAACCGTCACATCGGCTACGCCGACGCCTCGAAGGTCACGCGAGAGACGCTCGAGAAGATGTACGCCGCCATGCGCTCCGGCGACACCCTCTCCGGCAAGCCCGCCAGCGGCACCTATCTCAACCAGATCCACAAGACGCTCAAGCTGCTGTTCGACGACCTAGTGAAGGACGGGGTCGTCGCCAAGAACCCCTGCACCGAGATGGACACGCCGCGCGGGGACACCCAGCCCCGCCGCGCCCTCAAGCCGGAGGCCATCCGGGAGTTCATGGCGCAGCTCGACTTCACCCGGGAGGCCGACATCGCGTACTTCCTCGCGGTCAGCACCGGGATGCGTCGCGGGGAGGTCTGCGGCCTCTCGTGGCGCGACGTCGACCTCGAGAGCCAGGTCATATCGATCCACAAGTCCTACGACTGCTTCGGGAACCTCAAGGACCCCAAGACGAAGGCCGGCGTGCGGCGCCTCCCCATGCCCGACTCCGTCCGAGACGCCCTCGTCATGCACAAGGAGGCGCAGAAGGCCCGCATTGACGAGTACGCGGCGGAGCAGGAGAGGCTGGCGAAGAAGAACGGCGAGAAGCCCGGAAAACGCCTGGAGCAGAGCGAGAGCACCCCGGTCGTTATCAGCACGACCATGGGCAGGCTCAGCCCAAACGTGCTCGAGGCATGGTGGCTGCGCGCCCGCGAGACGCTCGGCCTCAATGGCTGGGCGTTCCACGAGCTTCGCCACTCCTACCTCTCCACGCTCGCCCTGAGGGGGGTGCACCCCAAGGTGATGCAGGAGCTGGCCGGCCACGCCTCGAGCGAGATCACGATGGAGATCTACACCCACGTGAACATGGAGGCCAAGCGTGCGGCGGCAGACGTCGTGAGCGACCTCTTCTCCGAACCCGTCGAGGCCGCCCCCCCGTCACTCCGATCGTCCAAGTCGAGCCCCGCGTCATCAACGGCGGGCGCCGACTCACCCTCGTAAGCTCACCTCGTGAGCGCGTGGAAAACGCCCCTGAAAGTACCTCAGAGCAACTCCAAGAACGATTCGTACCGGATTCGTACCAGGTGGCAATCCGCTGAAAGGAGGTCAAAAGAAACGATACCTTCTACCTGCGCATTTATTCGCCCTTTCGGACCAACCGGCCTCCTACGTCATTAGCTCTCAGCTAATGAATTCAAGTTTAATCCTTCCTACGATGTGCTGTGTACCGGCGCGGTAGCCGGATCGTAGGAAGGATGCATAATGAAAAAGCTCGAAAACGAAGTGCTGCTGAGCCGTCGCGCTGCACTTGGCGCATTCGCCACCGTCGCCTTGGGGACTGCCGGTCTTCTTGCCGGTTGTGGTAGCGATAAGGCGACCGTCACCGAGGACGCTGGCGATGGCGACAAGAAGGAAGAGGCGAAGAAGGAAGAGCAGCCTACGACTGACCTGGCGGTTGGCACGACGGTGACCACGGCTGCCGGTCTTTCCGTCGTTGTCGATTCCGTCCAGCCCGGCCTTACAAATTATGACGGTTCGACCATGACGGGCATTCACGTCACGTACGTCAACAATGGCGATGAGGGCGCAGATTACAATGTCTACGACTGGAAGGGCGAGGACGCCAACGGCGCCCAACAGAATCAGGGTTACTACAGCGAGGGCTCCGATGAGCTGCAGTCTGGTACCCTTTCCGCCGGTGGCTCCGTGGCGGGCAATATCTACTTTGATGGCGATATCAAGAAGGCACTGTATTTTGCCAACATGTTTGATAAGTCTGCCACTGCAAGCTGGGTGCTGGCCTAGCATGTCGCTACCGTTGCGCCGGATGGGAGGTGAAGTCGTATGCCCGATAAAAAACTGACCGAGGAGTTGCTCAATGAGCTTCTCGATGCGCCGAACATCGATGGCTATATCAGGGAGCACGACTTTGCCGCCCCGTCGCTTTCGGATTACCTGAAGCAGCTACTGCAGGAAAAGGGCTTGGAGCGCTCGCGCGTGGTTCGTATGGCCGATCTCAATGAGACCTTTGGCTATCAGATCTTTACCGGTGCGCGTCATCCGAGTCGCAATAAGGTGCTGCAGATTGCCTTTGCGATGGCGCTGACGCTCAAAGAGACCAACCGTGCGCTGACGGCTGCCGGGGTAAGCGTCCTTAACTGCAAGGACCGCCGCGATGCGATTATCATCTTTTGCATCGATCGCGGGTGCAGCCTCCAAAAGGTCAACGAGGAGCTGTATCGCTTTGGCGAGGAGACGGTGAATTAGCCGCTGATATCTGAGCCGGCGGAGCTGTCGAACAACGATGCAAACGAACGGGGCGCGGATGCCATGGGGTGTCTGCGCCCTGCGCTATGATGGAGGCTATGGATACTCAGGCCCCAACATATTCCAATGACGAGCTGACCGCAGCGCTTGCCGAGCACCTGGCGTCGCTCGATCGCGACGACAGCTATCGCGTGGAGCGTGTACTTAAGCGCTCGTCCGTTGAAACAACCGAGCTCGTGTACTTTGAAGGAACCGGCGGTGGTTCGCTCGGTCCCTTTGTCCGTAAACGTATCGATGCTTCGGCTCAAATCGGCGGGGCATACGAGCGTCTGTTTGCCGCTCAGCGGGCAGGCGGGCGTTTTGAGCACCTGCCCAGAATCGTCGATTGTCGTCGTGCGGGCGACGAGCTCAACGTGGTTATGGAATACATCGAAGGGGAGACACTCGGGGCACTGGTGGACCGTCTGGGAGCCGCTCCCGATTATGCGCGTGAATTGTATCCTGTCCTTTGCGACGCCGTGGGCGAGCTCCATGCCGGTTTTGCAATGGCGGGGGAGGCTTCGGCGCCGGTGATCCATCGCGACCTCAAGCCGTCGAATATCATCGTGACAGGTGCCAACTATACGCCTGATGACGGCCTGACGTTTTCATCGCTGGTGATTATCGACTTGGGGATCGCGCGCGTGTGGCGCGATGGCGCCGATGCCGATACTGTCAAGTTTGGGACACGGCCCTATGCGCCGCCCGAGCAGTATGGGTTTGGGCAGACGAGCGTGCGAAGCGACGTCTACGCACTTGGCGCCCTGTTGTTCTTCTGCTTGACGGGAGTCGACCCTAAACCAGGGCTCGACATGCGCGAGCAATGCGAGGTGCGCGGCATTCCCACTCCACTTGCCGATATCGTTTGCATGGCGATGGCGCTCGACCCGGCCAAGCGTTTTGCGAGTGCGGAAGCGTTGGGACGGGCGACGCGCGCGGCATACGATCTGAGTCGCCCCGTGCGGCCTCCTGCGCCTGCGCCTGTCCGTACTCCGGCCTCGGAGACGTTGTTGACGCCCCAAGGGCTCCAGAACCCCGCAAGGCTTCCTAGGCCTGCCACCTCCGCTGCATGCGGTCTGCTCTCTCGCGTTCCGGAGTCCCTGGGGCGCATTTGGAATACGCTCGTCTGCTTCTCGCTGCTTGTGTTCTTTGCCGGAAGTCACTTTGCCGCCTTTCAACCCACGGGAGCAAACCAAAGCTACCCGACGTGGCTTCTCATAATCGAGTATTTTTTCTTTGTCGATGGCCTTATGGCGCTTACGCATTTTGCGCTGCTCGATAAGCGCCGTCTTCGTCGGCGATTCGCACTGCTCGACAGCTATCGCGGCAAGAAGCTCGCGAAACTCTGGCTCAAGGCATTGGGTGTGCTGCTCCTATGCATGATCGTCATAGTCGCGGCTGCCAATGCGACCGGCGTCGTCGATACCTCCGCTACCTAAAAGAAAAGGGCCCCATTGGGGCCCTTTGCAGTTGCACTTAGATGCGGTTCATCTGAGCGGCGACTTTGTTGTACCAGTCCTGCCACGTGGGTGGGCAGTACTTTTTGGCCGCAGCCGGGGTAAGGGTGGAGCCGTAGTTGGCGCCCAGATAGGCAACGTGAGCGAAGATGCCCTCGCTCCAGCTGCCAAAGCTGCGCCAACCGCCGCCACGTGCACTCCAGCCCCAGGCGTTGTAAGAATTGGCGCAATAAGCACCCTTGGTGCTCTCGATGCAGGCGATGGCGGGGGACCAACGGGGGTCGACACCGGTATTCCAAGCGGCGACGGCAAAGTTATAGCCCTGGCCTGCCATAGGGGAGCCGGCGAGGTAATTGTCGATGCGGCTCGTCCACTCATTAATGAACGAATCGTAATCGGAACTACCGGTGTTGGCGTTGTTCACCGTGGTGTCGATGGTGGTGTTGGCGTTGGTGGCTTGGCTGCTGGAATTGCTGCCGCTCACGCCCTCGCCCGAGAGCTTCTCGGCGGCAGCGGCCTTATCGGCCTCAAGCTTGGCAAGCTCGGCGGCATTTTCCTGCTCGGCTTTTGCCTGTGCCTCGCTGCGGAGCTGCTGGGCCTGCGCCAGCGCATCCTCGGCGTTTTTCTGCTCTGCCTCAAGCTGAGACTTGGCCTGCTGGAGCTCGACCTTGTTCTGCTCGAGTTCGGTTTGCATGTTATTGAGCTCTTCGATCTCGTCGACGCTCGAGCTTGTGATCTGGTTGGTGTATTTGCAGGTCGTGATGAACTCACCCAGGCTCTGTGCGTTGACCAGGAAGCTCACGATGGGGTTGGTGCCCTTCTGGTACTTGTACAGATCGCGCATGGCGGTGCATGCCTTTTCCTGCTGATCGGGAAGCTTCGCCTCGATCTTTTCGATACTTGCCTCGTTGGCGTCAATCTGCTTCTGCAGATCGCCGAGCTTGGTGCGGGCATCGTTGTAGGCGCTCGTGGCGGCTTCGATCTTCTGCTGGGCGGCGGCAAGCTGATCCTGCGTTGCCTGCGAGGCGGCATACGCCGCGACGGGGGAGAGCATCGGCGTGGCCGTCAACGCAACGGCGAGCGCGGTGCTCGTGATGATACGAGCCGGCTTCGACGCGATGAGCGCTGCGGTGCGATGATTCGAATGCTGCATCCAGTCCCTCTGCAATCAATCGTAGGTTATTGTTCCTCAGGTATTCTACTACTGCTTTCGACCTCAACTTGAACCTTAAAGGTTTTAAAGGGTCAAGTTGAACTTGAGACTTTGGCTTTGACCTGCAGTTATATCGAATTGTTGAGAAACCATAGAGTTCAACTTTAACGTTACGCGGGCCTGCTTGGCACGGGCTTTGGACTGTGAAAGCTATCTCAACGTTGGGGGTTTGTGGCTATAAGGTCCCATTGCGGCGAGCTTGCCCTACTTCGTTGAGCGCCTGGGCGGGGGTGAACGAACAGGTGCCGTCGCCGAGTTTGATTACCCTGATGTTGTCCCCGGCGTGGGCATCGGAGACGAGGCCAAACTGCTCGATGGCGGTATCGTGTCCGCCGGCGACGGGCGTCTTGCGCGTGCCTTTGTGCGCCGATGTATCGATGGAGGCGATGTAGGCGGCATCGTCGTAAGCGTCGTTTGCGGTGCGCAGAGGAGCAGTCGCTTGCGCGCTGCGCCAACTCGCGTTTTGCGGCATCGAGGATGGGGTTATCGGTTGGAAGGTCCTGGAGCACGCGTGCGCCTTTCACTCGGGGGTATCAATATGCTGAACCCTACAACAACGGTGGGTTCATTGCCGTTTGTCATACGGCGGTGAGTGCGGCCTTCATGCTGGATAATTGCGTTGATTGTCATAGATACAGTGGAGCTTTAGGAGGAAACGGTCCGGCACGCTAAAATAAACAGGTTGCATAAAGACCGCCCGTCGTGGGCAGTTCTAGATAGGAAGTTTCCATGGCATTGCAGTTTACAGAGCGCGAGTTTATCCCCGTGCTGCTCGGCGGCGACATCAACGCCTATTCGGTGGCGCGCGCCTTTTACGAGGAGTATCAGGTCAAGAGCCTGGTCTTTGGCAAGTACCAGACCGGTCCTGCGTATCGCAGCCAGATTATCGACTACACGCCCAATGTGGATATCGACACCATGCCGGTCATGATCGAGACCATTAACGGTGTCGCGCAGGCCAATCCCGATAAGAAGATTATTCTCATGGGCTGCGGCGACAACTATGTCGCGCTTGCCGCACAGGCTCAGGACGCCGGCGAGCTCGCCTCAAACGTCATCGCGCCCTATGCGCCCTACAGCATGCTCGAACAGTGCCAGAAGAAGGAAATCTTCTACGAGCTGTGCGAGAAGCACGGTGTTCCCTATCCGCATACGTTTACCTTTACCATGGCCATGCTCAACGCCCAGGACGAGGCTCCTGCCGAGGTGCTCGACCAGATCGATTTTCCCTTCCCGATGATCCTGAAGCCTTCCGACGGCATCATGTGGTGGGAGCACGAGTTCGAGGGCCAGAAGAAGGCCTACGAGATCGCCGATCGCGCCGAGCTGGAGCAGGTCATTCGCGATGTATATGCGAGTGGCTACACCGATGATCTGATCCTGCAGGATCGCGTGCCCGGCAACGACGAGTACATGCGCGTGCTTACCAGCTATTCCGACCGCAACGGCAAGGTGCGCATGATGTGCCTGGGCCACGTGCTGCTCGAGGAGCACCAGCCTCACGGCGTTGGCAACCACGCCTGCATCATCACCGAGCCCAATGACGAGCTCATGGGCGGCGTGCGCAAGTTGCTCGAGGACCTCAAGTTTACGGGCTTCTCCAACTTTGACGTCAAATACGACAAGCGCGACGGTTCCTTCAAGTTCTTCGACTTCAACACTCGCCAGGGCCGCAGTAACTACTACGTCACCAACAGTGGCTTTAACGTTGCCAAGTACGTAGTGGACGAGTATGTGTACAACCGCCCGTTTGAGCCCGAGTTTGTGACGGCGCAGAACGAGGCGCTGTGGATGGTTGTCCCCATGGGCGTGGTCGATAAATACGTCAAGGATCCCGAGCTGCGCGCTAAGGCGCATCGCCTGGTCAAGGAGGGTAAGGCCGCCGACCCCTCGTTTATGAAGGGCGACTTTGTCTTTAACCGCTGGCTGCGCATGTGGCACACCAAGCTGCGTCACTTTAAGCTGTTTAAGACGTATTACAAATAGGATGAACGTCGCGCCCGCCCGGTTTGTATCGGACGGGCGCGGGTATGATACGCGCAATGCTGCGAGCGTCACCAAGGAGGCGGCGATGGAAAAGCTGGGAGTTATCGGCGGTATGGGCGCCGAGGCCACGTCGTATTACTACGACCAGGTGGTGCGTCACACGGCAGCCGCCCGCGATCAGGAACATATCGACATGGTGGTGCTCTCTAAGTCGACCATGCCCGACCGCACGCTGGCCATTAAGACCGGCGACCATACCGAGCTGCTGGCGACCATGAAGGAATGCGCGCAGGCGCTCGAGACGCTGGGCTGCGCGCACATTGCCATTCCCTGCAACACGTCGCACTACTTCTACGATCAGATTCAGTCGTTTACCTCGGTCCCCATCATCCATATGCCGCGCGAGTCGGTGCGCTATGCGCTTGCCGGCGTGGTGATGGGGGAGTGTGAGTTCGACCCCAACTTGAGCATGCCGGCCGAGCCGGTGCGCAAGATCGGCATCATGGGTACCGATGGCACCGTGGGTGCCGGCGTCTACGGTCGCGAGTGCGAGGCGGCGGGCGTCGAAGTCGTTTATCCCAGCGAGAAGCGCCAGGCCGATGTGATGTCGCTTATTTACGACGATGTGAAGGCAGGACGCGAGCCCGATATGGATAAGTTTGACCGAGTGATGTGGGAGTTTGCCCGCAGCGGCTGCGACCGCGTCATTCTGGCCTGCACGGAGCTTTCGGTGCTGCAAAAGTATCGCGAGATGCCCGAGATCACCCTCGACGCCATGGACGTTTTGGTACGCGAGTCCATCATCCGCAGCGGCGCCCCCTACCGCCTGTAGCTCTCGACCTGCCAAAAAGGGACAGGTTTATTTTGGTAGGTTTTATCTGGGAAAACAGTAAAGGCCTCGGCTCGTTTGTGCGAGCCGAGGCCTTTTGCATTTTGCGGTTGCTGCCAGCGATTGCTAGAACAGGAAGCCGATGGCGATAAGGGCGATGCTGACAATAAGTACGGCAATGTCCAAGCCTTTGATGGGGTAGCGCTTGTACGAGCTCGCACGCGTGCGCAGGTAGAAGCCGCGCTGCTCGGCGGCAAGCGCGGTGGCATCGGTCTTGCCCACGCTCGAGATCAATAGCGGCACGCACAACGGCAGCATGAGCTTGAGTTTCTTGATGGGATTCTTGGTGTCGTACTCGACGCCGCGTGCGGTCTGTGCCTCCATGATGGCGTTCATCTCTTGGCCAAACACCGGCACAAAGCGCAGCGCCGTGGTAAAGGTAAAGGCGTAGCGATACGGCACGTGCAGCACCTCCACGCAGGCATTGGCAAGGTCGTTGAGCTTGGTCACCATGAGCATCAGGATGAGTGGCGGCGCTACGCCCAACAGGCGCAGACAGGCCTTCGAGCCGGTGATGAGGCCTTCGTCGGTGACGAAGCCCCACACCACGTTGCCATCGCGCATAAAGGCCAGCTGCAGCGCTAACATGATGAGTGCGAGCGGAATCAGCAGCTTGAGCAGCGAGAACAGGCGGTCGACGACGCCGGCGTAGGCTCCCAGCGCGAGCGTGAGCGCCAGAAACCCCAGCAGCGCCACGTAGGTGTCGGACAAAAAGATGCCGATGATGATGGCAGCGGCGAGGCCCAGTTTGATGACGGGATTCAGACGATGCAGCAGCGTGTCGCCCGGCATATAGTCGATGACATTAACCACGGCGGACCATCTCCTCGGTAATGCGAACGATATCGGTGACCTCGCTCACCTGTGCAAAGGCGGGCGAGACGGAAGATGCCAGACGGCGTGAGAGTTCAATAACCTGGGGCGGTTCAACATAGGCACGCTGCATGAGCTCGATGTTCGAGAACAGCTCGTGCGCGCGGCCGTGATCGAGGATACGACCGTCGGCCATCACCACGATGCGCTCGGCAAAGTCCGAGACGACTTCCATGTCGTGGCAGACCAGGATAACGGCGCAGCCGCGCTCGGCCATGGTGCGCACCGTTTCCATGACGGTCATGCACTCGCGGTAGTCAAGGCCGCTCGTGGGCTCGTCGAGCACTACGATTTTGGGCTCTACGACCACGACGGAGGCGAGTGCCACCATCTGGCGCTGACCGCGCGAGAGCGAGAAGGGCGCCTCGTCGGCCGGCAGGCCAAAGCGGTCGATGACGAGCTGGGCGCGACGCAGCGCCTCGGCGCGGTCGATGCCGGCAAGCTCCAGGCCAAAGGCGACCTCGTCGAGCACGGTGTCCTTGCAAATCTGGCGGTCGGGGTTTTGGAAGAGGGTTGCGACTTCGCGGGCGATGCGGCTCGTGGGAACCGATGCCGTGTCCAAGCCCGTAACGCGCACGCTGCCCGATGCAGGCCTAAGCAGACCCGTGAGCAGCTTGGTGAGCGTGGTCTTGCCGGCTCCGTTTTGGCCGACAATGCCCACGAGCTCGCCGGGATAGAGCGTCAGGTTGAGGTCGTGGACGGCGGCGCCACCATGGGGGTAGGAAAACTCAACGTGGTCAAACGTGAGCACCGGCTCGGCTTCTTTCGCATGCGGGCGCAGCGACGGTGCGTGCGGGGAGCCTGTGGGCGCCTGGGCGTCGCTTGTCGCGCGGTCGGGGTCGACGATGCCCGTAATCAGGCGCTCGGCCTCATCAACATCCAAACAGGGAGTGCCGCTGGCCAGGCCATCGGCCTCGAGGCTGTTGAAGATGCGTGTGACGCGCGGGCAATCGACACCGATGGCGCGGAGCTTGTCGGTGTGCGCAAAGACCTCATGTGGCTCGCCTTGCAGCGCGATCTGGCCGTGATCGAGCACGAGCACGCGGTTGCAGTACTCCGAAAGCAGGGCGACCTTTTGCTCAACGACGACGATGGTGATGCCGAGGTTACGGTTTGCCTCGCGCAGCGTTTCGAAAACTAGCGTGGAGCTGGCGGGATCGAGTGCCGCGGTTGGCTCGTCGAGCACGAGCACACGCGGACGCATGGCGAGGATGGCGGCGATGGCCACCTTTTGTTTTTGGCCGCCCGAAAGCGTGGCTATCTCGCGGTCGCGCAGGTCGCTAATGCCGACGGCCTTAAGCGTCTCGCTCACGCGCTGCTCGATCTGGTCATGCGGAACGCCAAAGTTCTCCAGGCCAAAGAGCATTTCGTCCTCAACGACCGAAGCGACCATCTGCGTGTCGATGTCTTGCAGCACGCTGCCGACGATCTGCGATATGTCGGTGAGCGAGACCTCGCAGGTGTCGTGCCCGTCAACGAACACGGAGCCAAAGAAGGTTCCGCTGTAGTGGTGGGGCACGGCGCCCGACAGGCAGGCGGTAAGTGTTGATTTGCCGGCACCCGAAGGCCCGATGATGCCGATGAAATCTTCCTTGTTCACGCTGAGCGAAACGTGGCTAAGCGCCTGCTCGGTCTGCGTGCCATAGGAGAACGAGACATCGTCGACGTTGATGATCGTTTCCATGGATACCTTTCATAGTCATTGGGGACGTTCTTACATGACTAGTCGTTTAAGGACGTCCCCAAAAGCTCGTTGTCTGGGACAGTCTTTGCTGGTGAAGCACGGAGACGGCTTTACGAGGTGCCCCAGGTTGGCGCGAAAGAGGAGCGAAGCGTACTTTGGGTACGCGAGCGACGAATGAACGCCAAGATGGGGTGGCTCGTAAAGCCGAGCGGGTTAGTTAAGCCTAAGGGCCTTCTGGATGGGCAGATAGAGCGCGCCGACCAGAATGGCGTTGAACACAGCGGTCATGGCGACGACGGGCAGCATGGCTGCGGCGAGTTCGCCCACTACGCCGAGCATGGCCATCTTGATGACCATGAAGATGACGCCCGAGACAAAGGTGGTCATGAACGTAGCGACGATGGCGACGGCAGGCTTAACTTGGCCATCCTTGGCGGCAGTGTTGACAATGACGGCCATAAGCATGGCGGCGATGCCCTCGGCGGCAAAATCGACAAACGGCGAGGTAGTGGTGATCTGGATTACGGCCGCCGAGATGAGACCGATGACGAGTGCTTGACCAATGTTGGGACGAACGACCAGGATGGTGAGGCAGAAGGCCGAGATGATGAACTCGGGGCTAATCATGCCGCCGGAGATACCCGAGATTGCCTTGCCGACGGTAAAGTTGAGGATGAAGCCGGCGGCAAGCAGGATGGCGAGCAGGACAAGGGCGCGAACATCGAGTTTGCCGCGGTCGGCGGTCTGGACGGTGCGGGGCTGGGCGCCGGCGGTGGTGTTCTGAGACATGGTGAAGGTCCTTTCAGAAAGGGGAGTATAAGAGAAAAGCGGAGGCGCGTGATGCGAATGCGATCGGGCTCGAGATAGAAAAAGGCCCCCGGTCGAAACCGGAGGCCTTCCAATCACCTAGAGCGCAAAAACAGGCATGAGGGACTCACCGTCGACCGATCGTATTCGCATCACGCCACCACCAGTTGTTGAGAGACGTCATCGTGTTCTTCATGTTGGTGGCTCCTTTCGTGATGCCATGGCGCGGTCGCGCCCAGTTGCTGTTGCGCTGCACTATAGCACAGCGAAGTGTGTGCGGGGGAATCTTTTTTGAAAAGAATTTCGCGGCGTTTCCTCCTGTTAAGAAGAGCGGGCGGGGCAGCTTGTGCTGTCCCGCCCGCGCCCTGGGAAGTGTTACTTCCTGCGAGGAGTGTTACTCCTTGTTGCGGCGATAGAGGGCATAGCCGCCAGCGGAGATGACGACGACGCCAGCAGCGGCGAACGCGGCAACCACGCGGCCATCAAAACGGTCACCGGTGGTGGGCAGGTTGCCCTTGGTGTTCTTCTTGTTGGTGGTCACCGTGGTAGAGGTGCTCGGCTTGGTCGGCTCCTCGGGGGTAGAAGGCTGCTCGGGGGTAGAAGGCTGCTCGGGGGTAGAAGGCTGCTCGGGGGTAGAAGGCTGCTCGGGGGTAGAAGGCTGCTCGGGCTGCTCGGGGGTGCCGGGCTGCTCGGGCTTCTCGGGGGCCTCGGTGGCGAGGGCATCCTTGGCGTAGGTGATGGACTGCTTAAGGCCACGGGTCTCGGTGTTCAGGTCGCTCGGGGTAAAGGGCTTGCTAAAGTCGCTAGCCTTCAGATAAGCGCGCATCTCCTGGAGCAGGGCCTTGCACTTGACGTAGGTGTTCTCGGCGGCAGCGTTGCCGGCCTTGTTTGCCAGGGCGGTGCGGCCCTCATGGGTAGTCTCGGCCAGCATGGCGGCGTCGACTTCCTTGTTCTGCTCGATGAGCTCGTTCTGGAGTGCGTCGAGGTAGGCGCGGACGCCGGTGCCAAGAGTGTCAGGGTTCTCAAAGCAGAGCGAGCTGATGTCCATGAGGACGTAGTTGATGGAGTTCTCGGGCTCCTCGTTGTTCACGATGTCCGTCTCTTCGCAGTGATCGTAGGAGACATCCTGATTGCTGAAGTAGGGGGTGACCTCGGTGAGCAGTGCAGAGTACAGAGGAATAGCGACGGAGTAGGCGGCACGAGAGAGCATCTCCCACTGGATGGTTGCGATCTCGGGATCGAGGCCACGACGAATCTGGAAGAGATTGGTCTCACTGTTGTTTTCGCTGCCGATGGCGTAGACACCGTCGGTGGTGGCGTTGAGGCCGGGGACATTTTCGCCGCGGTTGCCAAAGGCACGAATCAGCTCAAAGGTGCTCCAGCCAGACTTGCCAGGTTTGAAGAACAAGGGCTGGATCTCGCTGACGGATGCGCCGGTACCGTTCTTGTCTTTAACGATGGTGTAGTCCTTGTCCTTGATTAGCGGGTTCATGAAGTAGTCTCGGCCCTGGACATAGCGAGTCCACTGATGAATGCCGGAATCGGCGAGGCTTTCGCCATAGGTCTTGGCAACGTCAAACTTGCCGTCGGTGTACTCGGCGAAGTCATTTTCCTCGGGCATGGTCTGGATGCCCTCGGAGTGGAGGCAGTTCTCGGCGTCATTAAGGTCGACATCGTAGTTGAGGCTCCCGATATTAGGGTTGAGCGACGCGACGTCATCAGCGAGCTTCATGGCAATCCACTGATGCCCGGAAAGTGCGGCAAACAGCCAAGTCTCGTTGCTGTCGGCGATGATAATCTGATCGTTGCCGTTGGCGCCCTGCTCGTCGATGATCTTGCCGAGGAGCTCGACACCCTCACGTGCTTTGGCACTTTCGCCTAAGATAACGCTGCCGTAGCTATACTCGCCAATGCCAGTGTCGGTCAGGGGGTCTGCCTTGGCGGCTTTATCGTTCATGTTGGTGGTCAGCGTTGCGGAGCAGGACACGCCCTTCTCGTTGATGCCTGCCTCAGAGTAGGCATCATAGCGCCCGTGCCACTGCGAAGGATGATCGCGCACGTAGCTATAACGATATGTAGTCTTGGTCGACCTGTATGAGAAGTCGGACTCGTCTGAGCCGTAGGTATACCCGGGGGCATGCGACGGCTCAATGCCAAAGTGCTTGAGGTAACGCGGGGCAAAGTCCTCGGCGCGACCATAATATGTGTTGCCGTCGGCCGTAAGGTTTTTGCCCATGTACATCTGCGTGCAGGCGAGCGCAGATGTCGGCATGGACATGATGGTTGCAGCTCCAAAGGCGAGGCCTATGCCTAGCTTCTTGAGCGCGTTGACGGGGTGAGCTTTCCTCATTTTCCCTCCCAGCGTGCGAAAGCCCTCTGTCGCCAGAGGGCTTCAGTCAATAAAAACATCTTCCATAGCATAACGAAATGGAAATATTAATCATGTGTGAAATAAACTTATTCGATAAGCGTGGTGAAATATGCGATGAGCGGTAAATCGTATTCATTATGTAGCTTTACTTAAATAAAGGCACCCTGTAATTACTGTACCTGAATAAAGCGCCTTGCACAGGGCGCGAAGACAATCCCCCACTGTTTGGCAAATGCATAAACAACGGGGGAGACGATGATTGGATGAATATCATACCAATGTGGAATTACTTCTTCCGGCGGTGGATTACGTTAATCGCGTAGCCCACGAGCATGGCCAGAACGATGACGATAAAGCCAATGATAGGGTTGTCGTTCACGGGGTCCTCCTATTTTCCGAGTGGAGAGAATTCGTCGACGATGAGGTCGAGGCATTGCGGAAGCGCGCGGGCGCCAAAGACACCGGAGTTGCTGGAGATGATCTCGCCATCGAACTGCATGCCCAGCGACGGCGTGCAGGTAATCTTGGCTTCCTTGGTCTGGATAATCTTAAACTGCGGGCGGCCGAGCACCTTGCCGGCGGGGTCGAGCGCGGCGGTGATCACCGTGGGGAGCAGCTGCACCGTGCGCACGGGTTCAATAACGACGATGTCGACCATGCCGTCGTTCATGCGGCAGTTGGGGAACAGGTTGATGTCGTTTTGGATGACTGAGGTATTGCCCGCCATGCAGCAGATGCCGTCGAGCTCCTCGACCATGCCGTCGTGTTCAATGGTAAAGTGCGCCACCGTGGGGTTGGGCGTGGCGAGCGCGGAGAGGAAGTAGGCGATCTCGCCAATGTCGTTTTTGGTGGGGGCGGCCTTCATCATGATCTCGGCGTCGAAGCCCGAGCCGGCGATGATGATAAAGCCGTGGCGCTTCTCGTTACCGTTCTCGTCGATCCAAAAGAGCTCACCCATGTCCACCTTGACCGTGCGGCCGGCGCGGCAAGCCTTGGCAAGCGCCGCCGCCTCGGGGGCATTACCGATGTTGTTAAAGAACAGGCAGGCTGTGCCGGAGGGGAAGATGAGCGTAGGGACACCGCACCCGCGCATCTGGTCGAGCACGTTGGAGACGGTGCCGTCGCCGCCCGAAACGACTACGCGGTCGAACTCACGAACGTCTGCTACCGCGTCCTCGGGCTCCATGCCATCGCCGATAAAGCGCATTACGACCTCGTCGCCGCCCTGTGCAAGAGCGTGCGTGAATGCGTAGATTTCATCGGAGCTGGGACCCGATGCCGGGTTGTGGATGATAAGGCAGCGCATACTTACGTTCCCGTTCTGTGACTAACCGAGTATAGTTGTAGGGCAATGCCGATATCCTACCCGTGTTTTTCGGGCCTAACCTTATTCGATGGGTTGATATGTACATTTCCACACATCAGGCTCTACTCGACTTTTGTCAGCGCGCTCGTGAGTTCGACGCGATTGCCGTCGATACCGAGTTTTTGCGCGAGCGCACGTTTCATCCGCGCCTGTGCCTGGTTCAGATTGCCACCCCCGCCGAGAGCGTCGCGGTCGATCCTTTGGTGATCGACGACCTGTCGCCGCTGGCCGAGCTTATGGCCGACGAGAGCGTGGTCAAGGTCTTCCACGCCTGCTCGCAGGATATGGAGGTCATGCTCCACACCGTGGGCGCGCTGCCGCGACCGATTTTTGACACGCAGGTCGCCGCCGCCTTTTTGGGTGAGCGCCAGCAGATTTCCTACGGCGCCCTCGTTCAGACGTTCTGCGGCGTATCGCTGCCCAAGACCGAGTCGCTGACCGATTGGTCGCGCCGCCCGCTGAGCGATAAGCAGATTGAGTACGCGATCGATGACGTCAAGTATCTGATCGTCGCCTATACCGAGATGATGAGCCGCCTGCGCGAGCTGGGCCGCGTGGACTGGGTGCTCGACGAGTTGCGCCCGCTGGCAGACGAGTCGCACTACCGCGCCGACCGGCATGAGGCATTCCGCAAGGTCAAGCGCATCAACTCGTGTAGCCGCCATCAGCTGGGCATTGCGCGCGAGCTTGCCGCCTGGCGCGAGGACCGCGCCGAGCGCCGCAACATCCCGCGCAAGTGGGTCATGTCCGACGATACGCTGCTGGCGCTCGTCAAGCGCAATCCTGTGCGCGTTGAGGAGTTCCGCAGCATCCGCGGCACCGATCAACTGGGGGAGCGCGATGTGGACGGCGCGCTCATGGCCATCAAGCGTGGCGCGAGCTGCCCGCACGATCGCCTGCCGCTCATGGTGCGCGGACATCGCCAGATCTCTCCGGAGCTGGAGAGCGTGACGGATCTCATGTACGCGCTCATTCGCCTGGTTGCCGAGCGTTCGGGCGTGGCGACCTCGGTCATTGCCTCGCGCGATGACCTGGCCGACTATATTGAGCATCCCGAGCAGAGCCCTTTGCGCGAAGGTTGGCGCTTTGAGCTTGTGGGCTCGCGCCTGGACGATCTGCTCTCGGGCAACATGGGGTTGACGGTGAAGGACGGCAAAATCGAGCTCCTGTAGGTATATAGTTACGCGGTTTTACCAAACCGCGTAACAGCTCGACGCTGCAAACGGCCGAGAGCGGCAATCTGACGTTCAATCGTCGCTCGCGTACCAAAGTACGCGTCGCTTCTCTTTCACGTCACCTTGCTCGCTCTCGGCCGTTTTCGCTGACATTGCCAAAACATCGATGCTGTCTCGTTGGCTGGGCGAGTGGGTAGAATGCCTCCAACGTGTAACTCGATTCGGAGGAATTCGCATGCCCTATTACTATGGTTACGGCTTTGGCATCGACCCGCTGTACCTGCTGGTCGTCCTTGTTTGTACGGTGCTCGGTCTTGCCGCGCAGAGCTATATCAACTCGACGTATAAAACCTGGTCCAAGGTTCGCTCGGACGGCGACACGGGCGCTGCGGTCGCGCGCCGCATGCTCGACGCCAGCGGTTGCAATGCCGTGGGTATCAAAGGCGTCGCCGGTGAGCTCACCGACCATTACAACCCGCAGGATAACAACCTGTATCTCTCGGATGCCAACCGTTCGGGCGGATCGGTCGCAAGCGTTGCCGTCGCTTGCCACGAGGCGGGCCACGCCGCCCAGCGCCAAAGCGGCTATGCCATGATGAAGGTGCGCACTGCCCTGGTCCCGGTCGTCAACTTTACCCAGAACACCTGGACCATCGTGCTACTCATGGGCCTGTTCATGAACATCGCGGGACTCACGACCCTCGCGCTGATCTTCTTCTCGTTTAGTGTGTTGTTCCAGCTGGTTACGCTGCCGGTCGAGATTGATGCCAGCCGCCGCGCCGTGGCGTACATCGAGCAGTCGGGGATGAGCTCCAAGCAGGTCAACGGTGCCAAGAAGGTCCTGACGGCAGCCGCGCTTACCTATGTTGCCGCAGCGCTCACCTCGATCATTCAGCTGCTCTACCTGATGGCTCGCTACAACAGAAACTCCAACCGATAACAAATTGGCTTGACAGGCGCCGCGGGGATTTGTGTCCCCGCGGCGCTGTACTATGTGTTGGACTTGAATTTGCGCAGGGCTGGAGCCTTTGTGCACGATAACGAAAGGAGGCTGCGTGGCAGGCTGGAATCTAACCGGCAATGCTGTTTCCGCCGAGTTTGACGGCTCGGGCGATCGGGAGCGCAAGGAACTCAGCGTGAGCCAGGCGGTGGAGATCGCCGCCGGTGCACTCGATGCTATTCCGCAGCTGAGTGTTTTGGGCGAGGTCACGGGTTTTCGTGGCCCCAATGCCCGAAGCGGTCACTGCTACTTCCAGATTAAGGACGATTCGGCCGCCGTTGACTGCATCATTTGGAAGGGCGCCTATCTCAAGCGCACGTTCGATCTGCGCGACGGCATGCAGGTGAGCTTTAAGGGTAGCTTCAATCTCTATAAGCCCACGGGCCGCATGAGTTTTGTCGCCCGCTCGTTTTCGCTGGCGGGGGAGGGTCTGCTGCGTCAACAAGTGGCGCAACTGGCCGAAAAGCTGAGCCGCGAGGGCCTGATGGACGAAGCGCGCAAGCGCCGCATCCCGGTGTTCTGTTCACGCGTGGCGGTCGTCACCTCGCTTTCGGGTGCCGTAATCGATGACGTCAAGCGCACATTGCGTCGTCGCAACCCACTCGTCGAGCTCGTTTGCGTGGGTGCCAAGGTTCAAGGCGAGGGTGCGCCGGCAGAGCTCATTGAGGGTTTGCGTCGCGCCGCTTCCATTACGCCGGCGCCTGACTGTATTTTGCTGGTGCGCGGCGGCGGCTCCTTCGAGGACCTCATGACCTTTAATGACGAGGAGCTTGCCCGCGCGGTGGCGGCTTGTCCTGTGCCCGTGGTGACCGGCATTGGCCATGAGCCCGATACCTCGATTTGCGACATGGTGAGCGACCGTCGCGCCTCCACGCCCACGGCGGCGGCAGAATCGGTGGCGCCGGCTATGACGGAGTTGGCCGACGTGCTCGAGACGCGCCATCAGCGTCTGGGCGCCGCGATGGCATCGATGATTGGGTCGGATCAGGTCGATCTGGAAATGCTCGATCAGCGTGGTCGCCGCGCTTGGGACACCTATACGGCTCGTCTGGGCGACGCGCTCGATGCGGCCGCACGCCGCCCGTGCCTCAACGATCCCACATTTATGGTCGAGCGTCGCGAGTCTGAGCTTGCCCTGACGGCCGATCGCCTGTCCGGCGCCATAACGCGTTCGGTTGGGGCCTTCCGCTCCAACTTCGAGCGTCTGCCCGAGCGCTTGATCGCAAGCACCTCGGGGCTCGATGGCAAACGCCATGCGCTCACGCTTGCGAGCTCCCGTCTGGAGCATCAGGGGCGCACGATGCTCAGCAAGCCCGCGTCCGACCTGGGCCGAGCTGCTGCGTCGCTCGATGCCTTGTCGCCGCTCAAGGTGCTTGCCCGCGGTTACTCCATCGCGTACAGCGAGGACGGTGTGGCTACGAGCGCCAAGACCTTTAAGCCGGGCGACGCCATTCGCGTGCGCATGGCGGACGGCAACGTGGCGGCAACGGTCAATACGGTCGAGTAGGCCGCGTTTCACAGTGATAGACCCTTAGGAAAGGAAACAGATATGGCAGAGAAGACCCCGGTCGAGCAGCTTACGTACAAGCAGGCCTCGCAGGAGCTGGAGCTCATCATCCGCAGCCTGGAGTCGGGCGACATGGAGCTCGAGGAGTCGCTCGAGAGCTATACCCGCGGCGTCGAGCTCCTCAAGAGCCTACGCACCCGCCTGTCCGATGCCGAGCAGAAGGTCTCGGTGCTCCTTAAGGACGTCGACGGCAACGACGTGCTCGCCGACGGCGAAGCCGCCAACACCGACGACAACCTCTCGTTCTAACCACCTCGCAGCCTACTTTGGGGTAGTCTTTTTGGGACGGGGCTTTTTTGACTACCCTTGCGCGACGGCTCGCCAGGTGCCTGCGCTTGCGAAAAAGTAGTCAAAAAAGCCCCGTCCCAAAAAGACTACCTTGGTCTGTGAGAAAGGAACCAACTATGTGTGATTGCATCTTCTGCAAAATTGCCAACCATGAGATCCCCTCGACCGTCGTTTACGAGGACGATCAGGTCATCGCCTTCGACGACCTCAACCCCCAGGCGCCGGTCCACACCCTCGTGATTCCCAAGAAGCACTACAGCGACATCGCCGACAACGTACCTGCCGAGACCATGGGCGCCATGGCCCACGCCATTCAGGAGGTCGCCAAGGCCAAGGGCCTGGAGGACGGTTTCCGCGTCATCTCCAACAAGGGCGTCAATGCCGGCCAGACCGTCATGCACTTCCACATGCACGTCCTCGGCGGCAAAAACCTGGGCGAGAACCTCATCTGAGGGCGCTTCTTCCGTGGGATGAGGCGAAAGCTTGGGCATCGATAACTTATATATCAACGCAATAAACCCGAGCGCGAGGGCGTTTGGGTTTATTATTGAAGCGTATGTAACCTGGCGGCGCCACACCGCCTGTTAGTAGGGAGACACATGAACGTTCTGGTCGTCAACGCAGGATCTTCGACCCTTAAGTATCAGGTCATCGATACCAAGTCCCACAAGGTGTCCGCAAAGGGCTCCTGCGAGCGCGTCTGCTTTACCGGCGGTACCTTCACCCACGCTGCCAACGGTTCCAAGAAGGTGACCGAGAACATCGAGTTCCCCGACCACAAGGTCGCCATCGAGGTCGTCCTGAAGGACCTCGAGGCCAACGGCGTCAAGATCGAGGGCATCGGCCACCGTATCGTTCAGGGCGGTTGGTACTTCGGCGATTCCTCCCTCGTCGACGAGGACGTCCTCGCCAAGATCCGCGAGGTCGCTCCGCTCGCCCCGCTGCACAACAACCCCGAGGCCAACGTTATCGAGTACTGCCTCGAGCAGTATCCCGACCTGCCCAACGTCACGGTCTACGACACTGCTTTCCACTTCAATATGCCCGAGGTCGCCAAGACCTACGCCCTGCCCAAGGACGTCTGCGACAAGCTGCACATCCGTAAGTACGGCGCTCACGGCACCAGCTACCGCTACATCTCCAAGAAGGTTGCCGAGATGACCAACGGCGAGGCTCGCAAGGTCGTCGTGTGCCACATCGGTTCCGGCGCTTCCCTGTGCGCTATCGAGGACGGTAAGTGCATGGACACCACCATGGGCTTGACGCCGCTCGACGGTGTCATGATGGGCACCCGCTGCGGCTCCATCGACCCGGCTACCGTGTGCTACCTGCAGCGCGAGGGTGGCTACACCTTCGACGAGGTCGACGAGATGATGAACAAGAAGTCCGGCCTTTTGGCTGTGACCGGCGGCAAGACCAACGACTGCCGCAACGTCGAGGAGCTCGCCGCTGCTGGTGACCCCGAGGCTCAGCTCGCCTTTGATATGTTCGTCTACAAGATTGCCGCCAAGGCTGCCGAGATGGCCACTTCCATGTGCGGTATGGACACCCTGGTCTTTACCGCCGGCATCGGCGAGCACGCTCCGGCCGTTCGCGCCGGCGTGGCCGATCGTCTGGCCTTTATGGGCGTTAAGATGGATCATGCCCGCAACGCCCTGCGTGGCGACGGCGCCTGGTGCCTGTCCGCCAAGGATTCCAAGGTCAAGATCTTCGTCATCCCCACGGACGAGGAGTTCATGATCGCTTCCGACGTCGAGCGCATCGTCAACGGCAAGTAATTGCAAGAGGGGAGGGGCTGGGCGACCGAGCGCCGTTCGGCCCCTCTCTTGTGCTCGTTGGGCGATATGCTGATAGCTATTTATCAAGATATGATAACTTCTTATTAACATACGGCCGCCTTAAGGGGTTTGCGCCGACCGTATTGCACTGCAAAGGAGTCTCATGAACGTACTTGTTGTCAACGCCGGCAGCTCAAGCCTTAAATATCAGCTTTTGGATACCGATACCCGAGAGGTTTTCGCCAAGGGCAACTGCGAGCGTATCGGATCGGACATGGGCGTCTTTGGCCACTCCGAGAACGGTGGCGCCAAGCAGACCGAGGAGGTTCCCTTCCCCGATCATCGCTCTGCTATCGCTCGTGTGCTCGAGGAGCTTGAGAAGACCGACTTTACGATTGATGGCATTGGGCATCGTATCGTTCAGGGCGGCTGGCACTTCGATGATTCCGCAGTTGTCGACGACGAGGTTATGGCCAAGATTCTTGAGGTGGCACCGCTTGCTCCGCTGCACAACTACGGCGAGGCCGCGGCGATTGAGTATTGCCGTGAGAAGTATCCGGAGCTGCCCAACGTGGCCGTCTTCGATACCTCGTTCCACATGACCATGCCCGAGGTTGCCTACACCTACGCGCTGCCCAAGGACGTGTGCGACAAGTACCACGTGCGCAAGTACGGCGCGCACGGTACGAGCCACCGCTACGAGTGGATGATGGCCAAGGAGATCCTGGGCTCGCGCTGCCACCGTCTGCTTTCGTGCCATCTGGGCAACGGTGCTTCGCTTGCCGCCATTGAGGACGGCGTGTGCCGCGACACCACGATGGGCCTCACGCCGCTCGATGGTTTGATGATGGGAACCCGCTGCGGCTCCATCGACCCGGCTACCGTGTGCTACCTCCAGCGCGAGGGCGGCTACAGCTATCAGGAAGTCGATGACATGATGAACAAGCAGTCTGGTCTGCTTGCCATCTCGGGTATCTCCAACGACGCCCGCGACATCCGCACGCGCGCCTCCGAGGGCGATGAGCGCTGCCTGCTCGCCTTCGACATGTTCGCCTACAAGGCCATGCAGCAGGCCGGTTCCATGATCGCATCCATGGCGGGCGTGGACACCATCACCTTTACCGCCGGCATCGGCGAGAACGACTGGTCGATCCGCAAGGCCTTCTGCGACTGCTTTGAGTGGCTGGGCGTGCGCATCGACAACAACAAGAACCGCGAGGCCGTGGGCAACGGCCCGCAGGTCATCAGCGCCGCCGGTTCCGCCGTCACCGTCATGGTCATCCCCACCGACGAGGAATACATGATCGCCCACGACGTCGAGCGTCTGACCAAGAACAACTAACGCGCGTTTTTGCATTTAAACGAAAGGCCTCCGAAGTAACAGCTCCGGAGGCCTTTTTTACTAGCAGAAGGACAGCGGAAACTCCATCCCGTTTCGAGCACAAATTCTGGGACACGCTTTCCGGTTGAGGCGCGTTGCGGAAAGTGCGACCCACAATAAAGCAAAATTCCGTCCCACAGTTTCCCAAACAGCCCCCAAGTGGAAGCTACATCCCGCAATCCGCCTTCAAACCGGGACACACTTTCCGGCACAACAACCGCCGAGGCCCTATCAGCCTTTCAAATCCAAAGTGACCATATCCGCATCGTTTGCCCCCCAGCAACGGCATCCAATCATTCAGATTCCCAGCCCCTGCTCGTAGCCAAGCCGCCGTCCACTCCAGATCCCCTGAGCACCACGTGGCGGCAGGGACCCTACAGGGTAAAGCTCTGAAAATATTCCGCAGGACGCATGAAACCCCCGCCGCACGAAGTGCGCAGCGGGGGTTTCATGCATGTCCGAGGACGTTTTCAGAGCTTTACCCTGTAGGGTCCCGAGGGGATACGTCCGCTACTCAGCCATCTGAGCCTGGACGGCGGTGATGGCTACGACACCCACGATGTCGTCGGCAGAGCAGCCGCGCGAAAGGTCGTTAACCGGCTTGGCGATGCCCTGCAGGATGGGGCCGTAGGCGTCGGCGCCGGCGAAGCGCTGGACCAGCTTGTAGCCGATGTTGCCGGCCTCGAGGTCGGGGAACACGAGCACGTTGGCCTTGCCGGCAACGGAGGAGCCGGGAGCCTTGAGCTGGGCGACGTTGGGGACGATGGCGGCGTCGAGCTGCAGGTCGCCATCGATGGCGAGCTCGGGAGCCTTCTCCTTGCAGAACTTCACGGCCTCCTGGACCTTCTTGGCGACCTCGCCGCCGGCGGAACCCATAGTGGAGTAGGAGAGCATGGCCACGTGCGGCTCAACGTTGCCCATGAAGGTGGACCAAGAGTGAGCGGAGGCGATGGCGATCTCGGAGAGCTCATCGGAGGACGGGTTAATGTTGAGGCCGCAGTCGGCGAAGATCAGCGTGCCGTCGGTGCCGAACTGCGGGGTGTCGGTGCACATCACAAAGAAGGCCGAGACCAGCTTGGTGCCCGGGGCGGTCTTGAGGATCTGCAGCGCGGGGCGCAGGGTGTCGGCGGTGGAGTGGCAGGCGCCGGAGACCAGACCATCGGCATCGCCCATCTTGACCATCATGGTGCCAAAGTAGGTGGCGTCCATCACCTGGGCGCGAGCCTGCTCGATGGTGACGCCCTTCTTGGCGCGGAGCTCGGCAAACTTCTGCGCGTACTCCTCGTGCTTCTCGGCATTGCGCGGGTCGATGACGGTAGCGCCGGGAACGTTGATCTCGTCGGGGTTGCCCAAGATGACGATCTTTGCCAAGCCCTCCTCGATGATCTTGGTAGCTGCGATGATGGTGCGCGGATCTTCGCCCTCGGGCAGGACGATCGTCTTAAGGTCGGCCTTGGCGGCAGACTTCATACGGTTTAGGAAATCGCTCATGTTACTCCTTACAAGCGTTTCGCTAAGCTCCAGGCGTCCGGCTGTCCACGAATAAACCCGCTGCTAGCGGGTTTACCTTTCAAATATGTACGCCGGGGTGCTTGAGCTTTCCTTGTGTGGCAAGCTCATTATAGGACGCATTAGCGCTATAATCGCTCTGATAAATATGTCTCGAAGAATGTTCGAGAAAAGCCCAGCTAACGAGCCCGTGGCTTTTGACAAGGAGTATCGATGCAGATTACCTCAGGCCTGCCTGAAGGCTTTAACGCCGGCGCATATGACATGATTGTCGTCGGTGCCGGGTATGCCGGTGCCGTTTGTGCCCGCCGTCTTGCCGAGACCATCGGCTATCGCGTTGCCGTTTTGGAGCGCCGTGGCCACATTGCGGGCAATGCTTACGACTGCTTTGATGAGGCCGGGATCCTGGTCCACGAGTATGGTCCGCACATTTACCATACCTTTAACGAGCGCGTCCACAATTTTCTGTCGCGCTTTACCAAGTGGACGGACTACCAGCACAAGGTGCTCGCCAACATCAACGGCACCCTTATGCCCGTGCCCTTTAACCACGCGAGCCTCAAGCTCGCCTTTGGCGATGAGCGCGGCGAGGAGCTGTATCAGAAGCTCGTGGAGACCTTTGGCAAGGACGTCAAGGTGCCCATCATGGAGCTGCGCAAGAAGAACGACCCGGATCTTGCCGAGGTCGCCGATTATGTCTACGAGAACGTCTTTTTGCATTACACCATGAAGCAGTGGGGCCAGACGCCCGACCAGATCGATCCCTCGATCACCGGCCGCGTTCCCGTCTTTGTGGGCGACGATGACCGCTATTTCCCGCAGGCTCCCTTCCAGGGCATGCCGCAGGACGGCTATACCGCGTTGTTCGAGCATATGCTCGACCACGATCTGATTGATGTGTTCTGCGACGTGGACGCCCGCGACCTCTTTGAGATCGACGAGACCACCGTCAAGATCGACGGCAAGGTCTATGGCGGCGAGATCGTCTACACCGGTCCGCTCGACGAGCTGTTCAACCTCGACTTGGGCGCTCTGCCGTACCGTACGCTCGACATGAAGTTCGAGACGCTCGATATGGACCAGTTCCAGCCCGTGGGCACCGTCAATTACACCACGAGCGAGGATTACACGCGTATCACCGAGTTCAAGAACATGACTGGTCAGGTCCTGCCCGGCAAGACCACTATCATGAAGGAGTATTCCAAGTCCTATACGCCCGGCTCGGGCGAGACGCCCTATTACGCCATTCTGGAGCCCGAGAACCGCGAGCTCTATGAGCGCTATCTTGAGCGCGTCCAGAACCTGACGAACTTCCACCCGGTGGGTCGCCTGGCCGAGTATCGTTACTACGATATGGATGCCGTGACCAACTCTGCCCTCGATCTTTCGGATGAGATTATCGCCTGCCATGCATAAAGTCATATCATTCGGTATTCCCTCGTATAACGCCGCCAAGGACATGGACCATTGCATCACCTCCATTCTGGAGGGGAGCGATTACGCCACCGATATCGAGATCATCATCGTCGATGACGGTTCCAAGGACGAGACGGCAGCTAAGGCCGATGAGTGGGAGGCGCGTTACCCCGGTATCATCCGCGCGGTGCATCAGGAGAACGGCGGTCACGGCATGGCCGTCCTCTCGGGCCTGCGCGAGGCACAGGGCACCTACTACAAGGTTGTCGACTCGGACGACTGGCTCGACGGTACGGCGCTTTCGACCATGCTTTCGATTCTGCGTGGCTTTGAGGAGCGCGACCAGCGCGTCGATCTGTTTATCTCGAACTATGTGTACGAGAAGGTTTACGAGGGTACGCATACCGCTATTGGTTACAAGTTTGCCCTGCCGCGCAAAAAGATCTTTACCTGGGACCAGATTGGCCATTTCCGCCCGGACCAGAATTTGCTCATGCACAGCCTGTGTTATCGCACGGATGTGCTGCGCGCGTCCAATCTGCCTATGCCGCCGCACACGTTCTATGTCGACAATATCTACGCCTATGTGCCGCTGCCGCGCTGCAAGACCATGTACTACGCCGACATCGACCTCTATCGTTACTTTATCGGTCGCGAGGGCCAGAGCGTCAACGAGGCCACGATGGTCAAACGTCTGGACCAGCAGTTTCGCGTGACGCGCATTATGATGGAGGCGTTCCATCTGTATAGCGATGTCGAGTCGTCGCGTCTGCGCGCGTACATGATGGGCTATTTCACCATGATGATGGCAATTTGTTCGGTGCTAACCAAGCTTTCCGATGAGGATTGCGCCGACGAGCGCCTGACGACATTGTGGAGTGATTTGAAGGCCTACGACGAGCGCATGTATCGTCGCGCTCGCTACGGCGTGGTCGGCTTCTTTACCAACCTGCACGGGCGGGCTGGAGACAAAACCACACTCGGCCTATACCGTCTTGCCTCAAAGATCTTCAAATTCAACTAGTGCATAAACGCTCGGGTAACGGGGACCCCTGGTCCTTAACTTGCTACTTCGAACAGTCCTGCGCAAGACGGAGGCGCCACTGGCGCCTCCTTTGCGTGCGGAACTCGTATCAAGTTAAGGACCAGGGGCCCTCTGCTATGTCCCGCTTTATGTCAGCAAGCTGAATTTGAAGATCTTGGACGCGCGGTACACAGGGGCCTGGGCTGAAAGAGATCTTGTTGAGTAGGTTACCCGGTTGGTCTTGGTTATGTTTGTCGCGAGTTCCGCACGAGCCGAAGAGCACTTAATGTGCTCTTCGTGCGAGCCAGGACTGTAGAGCAGCAAACATAACCAAGACCAACCGGGTAACCGGACGAGCTAGTTTACTTCGCGGCGCCGGGGATGCCGTGGGATGTTTTGGCGGTTTTGGCTCCGTTTACGATGGCGGTTTCCAGGGCCCTTACGGCGAGCATGCCCAGCAGGTCTAGGGGAACGGCGGCGCTTGCCTGGCTGCCCAGCTTGCCGCTGGCAAGGGTGTAGATGGTGTCACCGTCGTTGGTGGTGTGTGTGGGGCGGATGGCGTGTGCATAGGCGTCTGCGGCCATCTGGGAGACCTTGGTGGCCTGGGCCTTAGTGAGCTCCACGTTGGTGACGATGCAGCTGATGGTGGTGTTGGTGCGGTCGAGTGGCATTTTCATAGAGCCGGCGGCGGCAAGGGCGGCGAGCTCCATGTCGACGATCTGGTCGCTATCGGCTGCGGCGCGCATGCCGGCCACCCACTCGCCGGTGGTCGGGTCGACCACGTTGCCACAGGCGTTGACCGAGACCACGGCGCCTACCTTGACGGTGCCGAGTGCCACGGCAGCAGCTCCCAGGCCAGCCTTCATGCAGGTGGCGGGCCCCATGAGCTTGCCTACGGTGGCGCCGGTGCCGGCACCTACATTGCCCTGCTCGAGTGTGGTGGGGGTATGGTCGAGCGCCTCGCGCACGGCGGCGATACCGGCGTCATTGTCGGGACGCACGGTGGGATCGCCAAAGGCGAGGTCGAAGATGCAGCTGGAACACACGATGGGCACCTGCGTGGGGCCGACGGGCAGGCCGATGCCGCGGCTCTCGAGTTCGCGGGCCACGCCGCTTGCCGCTTCGAGACCAAAGGCCGAACCGCCCGAAAGGCAGACGGCGTGGACCTTATCGACGGTGTTCTCGGGACGCAGCAGATCGGTCTCGCGCGAAGCGGGAGCACCACCACGCACGTCAACGCCGCCGGTGGCACCCTCGGGCGCCACGATTACGGTGCAGCCGGTGCCGGCCTCCTCGTCTGTATAGTTGCCAAAGCAAAAGCCATCGACATCGCAAACGTCAATGGCTTCGAGCAGGGTGTCCATGTTTTCTCCTATCGGTTTTCCGCCGGGCCTTATGCTCGGTCGGGATCCGTACGGTACGGCAAAATTGTAGGCGCCGGGGGATACCCAGCGCCAGATGCAATTACGAGAGTTTTTGAATCGCGCGTGCGACGCGAGCGATGGGTAAGCCCACCACGTTGTAGAAGTCGCCCGAAATGTCATGCACGAGCATGCGGCCGCCTGTGCCCTGGATACCGTAGGCTCCGGCCTTGTCCATGGGTTCGCCGGAGGCAACATAGTACCCGATCTGCTCCTCGGTAAGCTCATAGAACGTCACGTCGGTCACATCGACAAACGACAGACTTTCGGCGGCATGCGGAGCTGCAGCGTCGCCGGCTTTAACGATGCAGACGCCGGTTGCCACCTGGTGCGTGCGGCCCGAAAGCTCGCGGAGCATGGTGCGTGCCTCGTTCTCGTCTGCCGGCTTGCCCAAAATTTGCCCGTCAAAGGTGACAATGGTATCGGCTGCGACAGTCAGTTCGTTGGGTTCGGCGTGCTCGGAGGCAACGGCAGCGGCTTTGGCGCGTGCCAAGCGTTCGACAAGCGTAAGCGGAGCTTCGCCATCAAAAGGTGTTTCGTCGATATCTGCGGGAATTACGCGAACGTCATAGCCCGCCTCGCGCATCAGCTCTATGCGGCGCGGCGATTGCGAAGCCAAAATCATAGCTGGATGCCCTCGGCAACCTTCTCGACGGCCTTGTCGCCGGCGAGTGTGCGCAGCAGCTCCAAGGCAAAGGGAAGTGACTGTGCCATGCCGCTGGCAGTGATGATGTTGCCGTCTTGCGTGACCTTCTCGCCGGTATAAGCACCCTCGGGGAAGCTCTTCTCAAAGCCGGGGAAGCACGTGGCTCGGCGTCCCTCGAGCAGACCAAGCTCGCCCAGGATAAACGGGGCGGCGCAGATGGCGGCAACGTGCTTGGTTGCGGCGAACTCGCAGACTACATCGCAGACACGCTGGTCGGCGCGCAAGTTGGTGGCTCCGGGCAGGCCGCCGGGCAGCACGATGCAGTCGTACTCCTCAAAGTTGATCTCATCAAAGAGCGCATCGCAGGTCACGGGAATCTGCAGCGAGCTCACGACCTCGCGTGTGGGCATGATCGAGACGAGCGTGGCACGCACGCCGCCGCGACGCATGACGTCGACCATGGTCAGGCATTCAATAGTTTCAAAACCATCGGCGGCGAGAACGGCAACGCTGGGCATGAGAATTCCTTTCGTAAGGCGGCATACAATTAGCCGTCTTATACCCCGAAGACCCATGCTTGCCACGCTCGATTTCCCAATGTTTAAAAAGGGACGGGGCTATTTTAGCTACCCTCACCCATCCTCAACAATCTCAATCTGTAACATCTAGACCCACTTTTGACCCCTAACTGTTACAGATCAAGACAAACGGAAACCGCCCCGACAAAACGTCTAAATCTGTAACATCTACGGACCAAAACCGGGTCTTACTGTTACAGATCGAGACAGTCCCCAACGCACCGTCCCGTTCGGGGAACGACCGCCACAGGTACGGCGGGCAGAGACTCACTTTTTTCTCGGTTTTTCTTGACGGAATCTCACCTGTTGTAGTACTTTGTCTCAGTCTAAAAACGCGTGGACTTTTCTGGGCGCTAGCCACCTTTTTGCCACGCAACCGAGCAGTCGGTTGCGTGGCTTTTTTCGTCTTGGCAGCAGGTGCCACATGCACCGCCAGAAGACCGCACGAGCCCACCTTCCGACTGCAGGGAACAGACGCACGAGACGTGCATCTGCAAGACAGCAGACGGAAGGGAGCCTAATGGCAGGAACAAACACAATCAAGCAACAGTCCGCCGGGGCAGGAGCCACGGGCGCGGGACAGGCCAAGGCGGCGCTCCAGGTCTTTGCGGGCGGCGCCTGCTACGGCGCGATGGCCACGACCTACAAGCTCGCCTACGCCGCGGGCTTCACCTCGGCGCAGGTGGTGGCGAGCCAGGCGTGGTTCGGCTGCCTCTTCTTCGCCCTCGCCACACTCGCGGGCCACGCACTCGGGCACCGATGGCAGCGCGTGGGCTGGAAGCTCGCCCTTAAGCTCATGGGCCTGGGAGCCCTCACCTGCCTCACCTCAATCCTCTACTGCTACGCCATGAGCGTGCTGCCCGCCCCGGTGGCGCTCACGCTCCTCTTCCAGTTCACGTGGCTGGGGCTCCTGTGGCAGACCGTCATGACGCGCCGACCGCCGAGGGCCCTCCAAGTGGTCTCCGCCCTGGTCATCGTCTTCGGAACGGTGTTCGCCAGCGGCGTTTACAAGACCGGCATCACCGGGTACGACCCCGTGGCCCTGCTCTGCGCGCTGGGGGCGGCCGTGTCCTGCTCCCTCTTTGTCACCCTCTCCGGCAAGGTCGAGGCCCCCTGCTCGTCCGAGCAGCGTGGCGTCATCGTATGCGCGGGCTCCGTGGTCATGTCACTCACGGTGTGCCCGGACTACGTCGTCTCGGGCGTCCTCGCCCAGGGCATCCTGCCCTTTGCCGTCATCGCCGGCTTCTTTGGCATGCTCTGCCCGGTCCTGCTCTTCGGCATGGGCTCTCCGCACCTGCCCGCGGGCCTCTCCACTGTCATGGCCGCCGCGGAACTCCCCGCCGGCCTGCTCATCGCCATGATCGTCCTCGGCGAGCCGCTCGGCGTCGTCGAGTGGCTGGGCGTCGCCATCATCCTCGCCGGCGTGTGCCTGGCGCAGGTCCCCTCCCTGCTTGGAGGCCGGGAGGCACGTCGCGCCGCCGCAGGACAAGCCGTCAGCTAGTCATCCCTTCACAGGCGGCCCGCGCGCATCAGGGAAAGGGCCACGGGCCCGGCGCGTGAGGTCGCAAGGACGTTATTAAAGCGTCCCCCGCAGAGGTGGGGACGCCAGAGAGAAGGAGGCACCATGCCATTTCCAAAAGGGTTCCTTTGGGGAGGAGCCACCGCCGCCAACCAATGCGAGGGAGGTTATGACGAGGGCGGCCGCGGCCTTGCCAATGTCGACGTCATTCCACACGGGCCGGAGCGCAACGACGTGAGCCGCGGCCTGAGGCGCATGCTCGACTTCGAGCCCGGGTACTACTACCCGGCCCAGACGGGCATCGACTTCTACCACCGCTACCGCGAGGACATAGCCCTCTTCGCGGAGATGGGCTTCAAGGTCTTTCGCCTCTCCATCGCCTGGAGTCGCATCTTCCCCAACGGCGACGAGGAGGAGCCCAACGAGGCCGGGCTCGCCTTCTACGAGGACGTGTTCCGCTGCTGCCGCGAGCACGGGATCGAGCCCCTCGTGACCATCACGCACTTCGACTGCCCCATCCACCTCGTCAAGAAGTACGGCGCCTGGCGAAACCGCACCCTTATTGAACTCTACAAGCGGCTCGTGACGGTGCTCTTCAACCGCTACCGCGGCCTCGTGCGCTGGTGGATCACGTTCAACGAGATGAACATGATCTTGCACCGTCCCTTCATGGGTGCCGGCATCGTCCTCGAGCCCGGGGAGAATGCCCGCGAGGCCGAGTACCGCGCCGCGCACAACGAGCTCGTGGCCAGCGCCTGGGCCACCAAGATCGCCCACGAGGTCGACCCGGAGAACAAGGTGGGCTGCATGCTCGCCGCGGGAAGCTACTACCCCTACTCCTGCCGCCCCGAGGACGTCCGCGCGGCGCAGGTTAAGAACCAGGAGGACCTCTTCTTCGTGGACGTGCAGGCGCGCGGGCACTACCCCGGCTACGCGCTCAAGATGCTCGAGCGCGAGGGCATCGACGTGGGCATGACCGCCGAGGACGAGCGCATCCTTGCGGAGAACACCGTCGACTTCATCTCGTTTAGCTACTACTCCTCGCGCTGCACCGCGGGCGACCCCGATTCCGTGGGCGGCGTCGCCGAGGGCAACGCCTTCGCCGGCGTGGAGAACCCCTACGTGCGCACGAGCGACTGGGGCTGGGTCATCGACCCGCTGGGGTTCCGCATCACGATTAACGACCTCTGGGACCGCTACCAAAAGCCGCTCTTTGTGGTGGAGAACGGCCTCGGCGCCTATGACGAGGTGCTTCCCGACGGCACGATCGAGGACGACTACCGTATCGCCTACCTGCGCGAGCACATCGAGGCCATGCGCGACGCCATCGAGCAGGACGGCGTCGAGATGCTCGGCTACACCACCTGGGGGCCGATCGACCTCGTGAGCGCGGGCTCCGGCGAGATGGAGAAGCGCTACGGCTTCATCTACGTGGACCGCGACAACCTGGGCAACGGCACGCTCGAGCGCAGGCGCAAGAAGAGCTTCTACTGGTACCGACAGGCCATCGCCACCAACGGAGGCGACCTGGGCTAGCCGCCCGGGCAATATCACTAAGGAGAAAATAATGGCTGAAAAATACGACGATCTGGCCAGATCCATACTCGAGAACGTAGGCGGCGCCGAGAACGTCGCCAGCGTCGCGCACTGCATCACGCGTGTGCGCTTCAAGCTCAAGGACGAGTCCCGCGCCAACACGGCCAAGATAGAGGCCCTCAAGGGCGTTATCCAGGTCATCCAGGCCAACGGCCAGTACCAGGTGGTCGTGGGTAACATCGTCGAGGACGTCTACGACGCGGTCCTGGAGGCCGGTAACTTCTCGGGCGGCGCAAGCGCCGACGACGAGCCCCAGGGCGATAAGACCGTTGCCTCCGTCATCATCGACCTCATCTCTGGCATCTTCCAGCCCATCCTGGGACCGCTTGCCGCCGCAGGTATCATGAAGGGACTGCTTGCCCTCATCACCTACTTCGTCCCGGCCTTTGCAAACGACGGCCTCTACACGCTGCTCTACACCGTGGCTGACGGCTTCTTCTACTTCCTTCCCGTCGCCCTGGCGTTCAGTGCCGCGCGCAAGTTCCGCATGAACGAGTTCACCGGCGTGGCAATCGGCGTGGCGCTCCTCTACCCGACGATGGTCGCCCTGACCTCAGGCGAGGCGCTCGGTAGCATCGACCTCGGCGTGGCCGGCACGTTCTCGTGGTACGCCACCGCCCTCGGGGTCCCCATCATCATGCCCGTGTCCGGCTACGTGAGCTCGGTGATTCCCGTCCTTCTCATGGTGTGGTTCGGCTCTATCATTGAGCGCTGGCTCAAGAGCTGGATGCCGGCTGCGCTCAAGATGTTCCTCGTCCCGCTCGCCACGATGACGGTCTCCATCGTCTTGGGCTACCTCGTCATCGGCCCGGTGGCCACCCTCATCACCAACCTGCTGAGCGTGGCGTTCTCGTTCATCTTCCAGCTTCCCGTGGTTGGTTCCGTCTTGGGCAGCGCCCTGGTCGGCGGACTGTGGATGTGCCTCGTCATCTTTGGCTTCCACTGGAGCCTCATCCCCATCTCCATCATGAACCTGAACACCCTCGGCCACGACAGCGTGCTCGCCGCCACCGTCGGCCACGGGTTCGCGCTCGGAGCGGTTATCTTTGCCATGTATCTCAGAAACAAGGACGAGCGCTTCCGCGGCATCGCCCTTCCCGCGATGATCTCCGCCTTCTTCTTCGGCGTCACCGAGCCGGGCATCTACGGCATCGCCCTCCCCAACAAGCGCGCGTTCGTCGTGGCATGCCTGAGCTCCGCCGTGGGCGGCGCCATCGTGGGAATGACGGGCGCCCTCATGTACATCTCGGGTGGCCTCGGTGTCTTCAACCTGCTCAACTTCATCGACGGGACCCCTGGTGGCGCCGGAATCTCCCACATGATCTTCGCGATCATCGCCTCGCTCGTCTCTGCCGTCCTGGCCTTCGTCATCGAGTTCATCACCTACCGGCCCAACGACGACGAGGAAGGCGCCCGCTAGCTTGGGCCCTTCTCGACCAGCTCTATGTAGTTGAGGGCAGTTGAGGTGGGTGAGGGCCGAGGGCGGTCGAGGCGGCCGCCCTCGGCCCGGGACAACCTGCCAGAAGGCGTTTAGCTTTCTCGGGAGGCAGTTCAATGTCCAAGAAATCGTCCGCAGTCCCCAAATTTATTTTTATCCCCGTCCCAGAAAAATCATCGGGTGTGGTCTTGGGCAAACAGTCTAGTTGCGCTTGAGATGGGCGACGGTTTCGCAGTGGAAGGTTTGCGGGAACAGGTCGACCGGCGTGATCTTGACGGGGGAGAAGGTGCCTTCCTCGACAAAGCGCTTAAGATCGCGTGCCAAAGTCGCCGGATCACAGCTCACGTAGGCCACGTCGCGGGCGCTCGTGCTGGCGATGAGGTCGATTGCCTCGGGTGCCAGACCTGCACGCGGCGGGTCGACCACCAGGACATCGGCATCCTGGTCGGGGAACTCGCGCACGGCATCGCCGCCGATGACATCGACGTTATCGAGCTTGTTGATCTCGAGGTTGCGGCGCAGGTCGCGCACGGCCGGGCCGTAGGCCTCGACGGCGGCAACAAAATCACAGCGGCGGGCGAGCGGCAGGGTAAAGGTGCCGGCGCCGCAGTACAGGTCCATGGCAAGCTCGTCTTCTTGCGGGTCGAGCGCCTCCATGACAAGCTCGATCAAAATCTCGGCGCCCTTGGTGTTGACCTGGAAAAACGATGGGGCCGAAAGGCGCATCTGGCCGTCGGCGATGTTCTCGGTCCAGGAGCCCTCGCCGGCGAGCATCTCCACCTTGGAGACGCGGCGGGCCTTCTTCTCGCCCTTGCTCATGACGCGCACTACGCTCGTGGGGCGAGCGGCGTCTGCCAACACGCGCGAGACCTGCGAGCGCGGGAAGGAGCCCGTGGGCGTCCAAAGTGCGACCTCGAGCGCCTTGGTGCGACGCGAAGCGCGAATGCCCACGCGCTCCAGACCCAGATCGTGACTGCCGCTCAGATAGTTGAGCGCGCCGACGACCGATTTGAGCGCCTTGGGAAAACGCTTATCGAACAGCGGGCACGAATCTACGGTGACGATCTTGCTGGGATCGACGCCGTGCATGCCAAGGCGAACGCGGCCGTTAACGAGGGTGGGCTCCAGCTCAATCTTGTTGCGGTAGCCCCAGTCGTCCTTGGTGTGGCGGATGGGCTGGACAAGATCGTTGACCTGCTCGGGGGCGAACTTGCCAATGCGCTCGAGCGTGGAGCGCAGGTTTTGCTCTTTGGCGGCAAGCTGCGCGGTGCGCGAGAGATTGCCCCACGAACAACCGCCGCAGACGCCCACGAAGGGGCAGGGGGGCTGAATGCGATCGGGGCCCGGCTCCAGAATCTCGGTCGTGCGGGCGCGCATAAACGACTTGCCGTCCTGCACGATCTCGGCCTCGACGGTGTCGCCTGCCACGGCGCTCTGCACAAAGACGGCCTTGCCGTTGTCGGCGTGCGCCAGTCCGTCGGCGCCGTAGGTCATCGATTCTATGGTGAGCTTCATGTTCCTGCCTGTCATTCGCGGTATTGTTCGCAACCATGGTAGCAGTGAAAAGCGCCCCGTATTTGGGGTATTCCTCAAATACGGGGCGCTTCTACAAACGTCTATTTCGTCTTGCCGGTAATGAGCGTCTTAAGGCCTAGGCCGATCAGGCCCAGTCCCATGCGCACGCGACCGGGGCGATGGCGCTCGATGGTCTTGGTCTTGCCAGCGGGCTTCTCGCGGCGGGCGCCCTTCTCGGACGCGGGGTTGGCCGTCTGCGGTTGGGGCCGAGGAGCAGGCTCGGACTCAGGCTCTATGACGGTTGCCTGGACCTTCTGGACCTCGGGTGCGGCCGGCTGCGGTTCGAGCTCAGGCTTGGATGCGAGCGTAGGTTCTGCCTTGGCGACGGCCCCGGCGTTGCGATAGGCACGCTCCAGCAGAGCTTCCTGCGAGTTGAAGGGCTTCTCGCCTTCTTTGCGCTCCACGGGAATCCAGGTGCCGTCACTCGTCAGACTGCGTGCCTTCACGTTGTCGCGCAGCTGCATGCCCATGTACTCGTGCACCTGGGCGCGGCAGGTGGGGTCGAGCACGGGGAAGGCGATCTCCACGCGGTGCTCGGTGTTGCGCGTCATCATGTCTGCCGAGCTCAGGTAGATCATATCCGAGTCCACGCCAAAGGCATAGACGCGCGCATGCTCCAAAAAGCGTCCGACGATGGAGCGCACGTGCACGTTCTCGGTCTTGCCCGGAACACCGGGCTTGAGGCACGAGATGCCGCGGATGATCATGTCCACGCGCACACCGGCACACGATGCCTCGGCGATCTTGTCGATGACCTCGCGGTCGGTAAGCGAGTTGAGCTTAAAGAACACGCGGGCGGGCTCGCCGACAAGGGCACGCTGAATCTCGCGGTCCAGGCCGCGCATGATGAGCGGCTTGAGGCCCACGGGCGCCACGCCCAGGAAGCGGTAGTCGCCGCGCAGGTTGCCCAGCGACAGGTTGCGGAAGAACAGGTTAGCGTCCTCGCCGATGCCGGGATGCGCGGTCATGAGCATAAAGTCGCTGTAGAGCTTGGCCGTCTTCTCGTTAAAGTTGCCGGTACCCAAAAGCGTCAGACGGGTAAGCGCCATGCCCTCGCGATAGGTGAGCTGGCAGATCTTGGAATGGCATTTAAAGCCCTCGGAGCCGTAGATAACGGTGCAGCCGGCCTCTTCCAGCCGCTCGGCCCATTCGATGTTGTTTTGCTCGTCAAAGCGGGCGCGGAGCTCCATGAGCACTGTAACCTCTTTGCCGTTTTCGGCAGCATCGATGAGCGACTCGCACAGGCGGCTTTGTTTGGCCACGCGGTAGAGCGTGATGCGAAGCGAGATGCACTCGGGGTCGTAGGCTGCTTCGTGCACCAGGTCCAAGAACGGATTCATGGTCTCGTAAGGGTAAAAGAGCAGCTTGTCGTGCTGCAGCACCTGATCGCGGATGGAGCGGGTCATATCGATGGTGGGGTTGGGCTGCGGCCTAAACGGCGTAAAGAGCAACTCGTTTCGTAGATGCTCGGGTATTTTGCCCTCAATGCCAAAGACATAGCCCAGGTTGAGCGGGATATCGCAGGTAAAAACCGAGCGGCGCGAAAGCTCGAGCGCTTTGCGGATGGTCTTGAGCGTTGGCTTTTCGAGCGAGCCCGATACGGCGAGCACCACCGGCTGCAGACGCAGGCGCTTCTTGAGGATGCGCTTCATGTGCTGGCGGTAATCCTCTTCCTCCTCGACGCCCTCGCCGTCCGGATCGATGTCGGCGTTGCGGGTGACGCGGATGAGCGCGCGGTCGAGCGGCTTATAGGAGCCGAAGCAGCTGTCCAGGCAGGCGAGGATGACGTCCTCGAGCAGAATGTAGGAGTAGGTGCCGGTGGGCGAGGGGATTTCGACCACGCGGTTCATCGAGGCGGGAATCTCGATAAGGCCCAGCAGGCTCTCCTCGTCGGTGATGCCGTCCAGGCCACAAGCCAGATAGAGCGCGCCGTTGCGCAGGTTGGGGAAGGGATGGCGCGGGTCGATGACCAGCGGCGAGATGACCGGTGATACGTAGGCCTGGAAGTAGCGGGTTACAAAGGTATGTTCCTCGGGCGTAAGCGAATCGATGCGGGCGCGGTGAACGCCCAGAGTGTCGAGCTTGTCCTCGATGCTCTTAAAGATCGACTCCCAGCGGGTAAGGAGCCCGGGCAGCTCTGCCATGACAGCATCGACCTGTTCGGAGGCGGTCATATTGCTCTTGTTGTCGACGGGCTGTTTTTTGAGCTCCGCCAGATCGGACAAGCCGCCCACGCGCACCATGAGAAACTCGTCGAGGTTTGACTCGAAGATCGAGACGAACTTAAGGCGCTCGAACAGTGGCACAGACTCATCGAAGGCTTCGTCGAGTACGCGGTTATCAAAGCGCAGCCAGCTAAGCTCTCGATTTTGCGTATACGAGAAATCGCGCGGTTTCTTGCGCAGCTTGGCGACGTTCTGCTTCTTTTCGATTTTGCTCGGCATATGCATCTGTCCGTTCAGTCCCCAAAGGGACGGTAGCCTAACACTGTTTGCTATTGTCTCAATTTAGTCGACCTATGGCGCGGACGTATCGCGCGAACGGTATCTTTACCTACTTATTACGCTGACGATCCGAAGCACTAACGTCCGGTGCTTTGAACAAGCGATCTACATCCTCACTCAACTGGTGAGAATGTATGAATAAGAATGATAGCAAGCTGAATATAATCGAATTTAGGTCGAATCGAGGACAAGCGTCATTTATATGCAGAAAACCGTTTTCGCTATGCAATTTTGAATCATGGATAACTTTGAGTGTTCAATCTTGATTTCCTAGAAAAATAACGTTTACCTAGGAAAATCTGCTTTACGAAACTGAAGTGCATCATGGGAAATCATATGCGATATACCGTTCATCGTACTTTGTTGACCGTTCGGGGGCGAGGTGGAATTGCGGTTGAAATTTGGATATAACTAGAGCTGTCAGCAAGCAGCGCTCCATACGGAGGGGCGCTGATACATTTGGCCCTGACAAGGGCCCGAAAGAAAGGTAGGAGGCCATGACGAAAGGTCTGCACGTGCCTTCCGAGATCGGCAAGCTCAGGAAGGTCTGCCTGCACCGTCCCGGCGACGAGCTCCTCAACCTGCCGCCCGACGAGCTCGAGCGGCTCCTGTTCGACGACGTCCCGTTCCTGGAGGTCGCGCAGCAGGAGCACGACACCTTCGCCCAGATCCTGAGGGACCAGGGCGTCGAGGTGCTCTACCTCGAGAACCTCGTCGCCGAGGTGTTCGACCAGGTCCCCGGCGCCCGCGACGAGTTCACCGACCAGTACATCGCCGAGGCCGGCATCCGCGGGAAGCACATGCCGCAGATCGTCCGCGAGAAGCTGGACTCCATCGAGGACAACCTCGAGTTCGTCAAGAAGACCATGGCCGGTATGACCAAGGCCGAGATCGAGATGCCCCTCACGGCCTCCACGACCCTCGACTCCCTGGTCAACTCCGAGTCCGAGTCCGACCTGATCATCGACCCGATGCCCAACCTCTAC
>NZ_JBQKDI010000018.1:0-43842 GCF_052121915.1 Collinsella sp. LCP19S3_B11 | reverse complement strand
CGTAGAGCATGGCGCCGTCCTCGCCGTAGAGCACGGTCTTGTAGCCCAGGTCGGTCAGGCCGGTCGACATGGCGCCGGTGGCGCGGTCGAAGTTGTACCAGCGGCCCTCGATCCTCTGCTCCCCGTAGAGCATGGCGCCGTCACGGTAATAAAATGTTCCGCTATCAGTCTTGCTCCAGCCGTCGGCCGCCGAAATCTCCGCCAAGTCCTCGTCGGAAGGAGCGGTCGGCAAATCAACATCGGCATCGGATTCGATCCGATCACTATCAGATCCCTTGTCTTGACTGGAGGAATGATTGCCTTCTTCCGAATCGTCTGAAGAAAACGAATCTTTAGACTCCGACTGAACCTTATCAGAAGTACCGTCATCAGTGGTGCTGTTGCCGTCTTCAAAATCTGATGAGGACGGGGAGGCAGGATTCGCGGACGCATCAAGCTCAGGGTAATGGCTTGAATCCCACGTTTCATCCGTAGCCAAAGAAGAAACAGCGAAGCCGCCCTCAGGCTGAGTGACGTAGAGCGAAGGCTGTGCTTCGGCAGCGAAGGCTTTGCACGGAAACGCAAGGAGAGTAGAAATCGCGAGAATACCCAGCCCAGCACGACAAATGGTCTTTCTTTTTGAAAGAGGGCAGCTTCGCAATCTATATAAACGAACAGACAATTTAAATCCCTTCTATACGACTTAAGCCATTATATAAACGCATCGCCCACGCATAGTTTATTTCCAAACAAGTTGAAGCCATAAACAGCTCGCCAATTAGGCTCTATTTAGTAAACAATTGCAGGATGTTGCTAATGAGGTAATGTGAGCGTTCGTTAAAGTGATCATTCACTAAAACATAGCCGTAAAACCTCTGCTGCGAAATCATTGTGAATTGGCATCCAATCGAGTTCGCGCCGAAGCCTGCTCGCATCTATAGAGTAACGTCGATCATGTCCCGGACGATCCTTCACCCAGTCAATGTAGCCCTCACTCTGACCCATTGCCTTAAGAATGGTTGTGAGAACCTCAAGGTTGCTGCGCTCGCAATTAGCACCAATGAGATACGTCTCCCCAACCTTCCCTTTAGTCAAAATAGACCAAACGGCACGGGCGTGATCCTCAACATGAATCCAATCGCGCACATTAAGACCGTCGCCATACAACTTGGGGCGTTCACTATGTTTAATGCATGCAATGGAATGCGGGATGAACTTCTCGGGATGCTGGTGCGGACCGTAGTTATTACAGCAATTTGAAATCGTTGCACGTAGGCCATAAGTACGAATCCAGGCCCTCACGAGCATGTCAGAGGCCGCCTTGGAACTGGAATACGGACTACTCGGCCGATAGGGGGACTCCTCGGTGAACTTACGCGGGTCATCGAGCACAAGGTCTCCGAACACCTCGTCAGTCGAAATGTGATGGAACCTCACATTGAACGTACGTGCGGCTTCGAGAAGCCGATATGTACCATCAATGTTCGTTTTTACAAAAGGCTCAGGGTCGGCAATCGAATTGTCGTTGTGAGACTCGGCAGCGTAATGCACGATTGAGTCGTGTCCAGGAACAACTTGATTAAGGAGGTCTGAGTCACAGATGTCGCCAACAACAAGCTTCACTCTGTCCTCAGGAAACCCAGCGATGCTGTCAGGATTCGCGGCATAGGTAAGTTTATCCAGCACTGTTATATGAACATCCGGGATATTGCTCACCACGTAGCGGACAAATGCAGAGCCACAAAACCCACAGCCGCCGGTTACCAAGATATTTCGCGGCTCAAACATTATGTCCCTCCAGAAGTCCTAGCCAATAAGCCCCTCAATCAACCGCACCGTCTTGAGATACGAGTGCGGACGATCAAACTGCTCTTCTGCGATGGCTCGCGCTCGTTCCCCCATTTGCGCTCGGCGAGACGAATCTTCAATAAGGTCAATAAGGACCCTAGCCATACCTTCGGCATCTCCGGGTTTAACGTTTACACCAAACCCATCGGCCTCAACTTTTGCTCTAAACTCCTTGCTGCACGACGTATTGACCATAGGCTTTCCGGCGGCAAGATAGTCACCAATCTTGGTCACGATGCTCTGAGCGGCCTTCTCCACCAGCGAGTTGATCGTAATGTCACTCTTGGACAGCCAAGCAGCCATTTGGTCATACGGCAAATAGCCGTGGAAGGCTACAGAAGCACCACAAGATTGCGCTGCGGCCTTAAGATTCTCACGTTCCGAGCCATCGCCCAAAATTTGAAGCTTAGCTTCGGGATGAGATTTCTGTACCAACGCCATGGCATTAACCAACGTCTCCAGGTCATAGCACGCGCTTAACGTACCGGCATAGGAAACCCAAATATCACCAGCAGGCTTATCAATCTGCGGAGCATTCACAGAAACGCCGGCATCAAACTCACATAGCTGGTTGCCGACATAAACGGTTTCACTCGGAATGCCAGCTCGTGCATCACGCAGACCACGCTCGCGATACTCATCCGAAGTACCAACAATGGCATCGGCCATCTGATATACGGCTTTGGCCTGTCGATAAAACGGCGCGAACAAGATATCGGAAAGAACGGGAACGTCGAACGCCACACGGAAGGCCTCAGGCCAAAGGTCATTAACATCGACCACAAACGGGATATTAAACTTTTGAGCAGCTTTACCAATTTCCCTGGCAACATCATTGGGTGGAATCTGGCAGTAAATCAAGTCGTAATCATGATGCCAATCGAAATACTCCGATACACGTTTGGCAACGACGTGATGTGCCCAGATACGCTGGGGACACATGTTCTTGGGGTAAAACGGTTCCTCAATAAATCGAATTGTATAGGCGTCAGTCCCGGCATTAAAGTGTTCAACGTCGCGTTGACGTTTTTCCCAATGCTGAAATCCCGAAGTAATAAAATCGACATCATAGCCATGTTCATGCAGCAACGTTGCAAGATATACATAGCGCGTTGCGCCCTTGACCTCATTGCCAAGCTTGGCATCTTGCGTATAGATGGCAATTCGCTTCTTGTCTGTCATATCAATAATCCACTCTCACAGCTTCGTTAGGCACTAGTCTTATCGCGGCGCTCCCCTTTTTCGGCAGCTCGACGATTGCCAAACAAACCGATACGCGAGAAAGCGAACCCAAAACCATTAATGCGCAACGAATAGACGAACTCAGAGGCAAGATAGGCGACATATGCCACTTTATTGGCCGAAACAACTACACCGGTGAGCTGGGAGTATGTCTGCTTAAATGCACCGCTGATGTGCGACATGCCCGAAACGATTTCAGGATTCATGCGTTTAAACAATGCCGCACAGCGAGCCTTAAGTGCCGGATCCTCAAAGGCCCCCTGCTCAACAAGGCCACCAACATACCTAAAACCAATGGTATAGAAAGACTCAAGAATCCCCTTGTCGGAAATATTAAGTTCATCAACGATATCTGCCATATCATTCCAACGAACAATAGGGAGATCGCTTGCTTTTTTAGCCGAAGACGACGTAGGAAGATCTTCACGATAGCAATAAAACGAATCATCGGTATACGCAATCGAGCGAGCCTGAGCAAGCGTTTGAATCAAGAAGGGATTGTCCACCCATCCGGCACCGGGCACCTCTTTAAAGCGAATTCCAAACTCATCCAAAAACGAACGCTTGTAAACTGCACTCCAAATGGAAGGGTGATGCTGGATCAGACGAGGATTATCCCGCAACGTAAACGGCTGCCTCTTTGTATTAATTCGCTTGTAATAGGCGCAGTGACATACGTTCTCCTGTGGAGTACCGGGCATACACACACGCCAATATGCCGACTTCACAACATCGGGCTCTCCGTATGCATGGGCAAGGTCCATCAGTCGTGCATACATACCAGGCTTAAGGTAATCATCGGGCTCGACAATGGCAATATATGCACCTCGAGACTCCTCAATACCACGATTGACCGTAGCACCATATCCCTGGTTCGGCTTATCAATAACGCGAATTCGGGAATCAATTTCCTCGTGGCGCCTCATGATTTCCAGTGAGTTATCAGTCGAGCCATCATTAAGGACAATAACCTCAAGCGATGCAAGGTCATCGGCCTCGATGCTCGTCAGGCACTGATCGAGATACTGTGCCGTATTAAAACACGGAACAATAACTGAGACCTCTATACGCTCATCAGAATGCAAATTGCTCGGCACTTAAACCCCTTTGGGAACGCAAATCAGAACTGTTTAATCCTAGCACAGCGGTATTAACCGCTAAAAAACTGCTCATACGCCCGCCCCTACAGCCGCTGGCATACTACGGACACATGCTGTCCATCAAAGCCAAACCCCCAGCGCATGCGGCCCACGGCAGGACGTGGCACGCGAATGTCGTCGAGACCGCTCCGCTCGATATCGAGCAATGCCTGTACCGACAGAAGCTCTAGGCCCAACGCATCGACATCGGAGTCGTACAGCATGCTGACCGAGATAAGCGGGCGGCTATCCAATATGCCAAGTGTATCCACCGCATCAAAGGTATTGGCGGTCGGAAACACCTGGAAATCCACAAACTCCGAACCGTGCGCTCGTTTTGCAACAGGGTCGGCATACCCAGGCAACCCAAAACAAAGACCCTGCAGTGCCAAACGAAAAGCCAGCGGCAAATCCGACTCGTCTCCTTCGACGCCCAAGTCATTAATAATTGCGTCCAAAGCTCGCCTGACTGCACGCTCGTCACCGCGGCTAAGACCCTCTTGGAAGTCATCGATAGTCTCGGCACTCTCGGCAGCGCACTCGAACCATTCGATAATCACAAGACGCAGCGCATACCGGAGCTCGTTATTGGGAAGGCGCAGGGCGTGGGGCAGACTGCCGTCCGCCTGGCGATCAGTCGCATCTGTCGTCAGGAGTCCACTCAAATACAAATCGGTCCAAATACCTTCCGCTGTCCCGGCATCAGGCTTCACGGCGTCCAAGCACAGTGGCGCCTCAACACAGCCATACGGATTAAGCAAATCAAACATTGCCGCAAGCCATCTCAAATCCCAGGCGCCCACAGTCTCGTTCAGACAATCGGCATAGCAACATACATCAAAGCGCGTTGGCGGCAGGCAGCCCCGAGCCAAGAAGTCAACCACACGAGCCGGGTTCGAACAATAGAACCCGCCAAACCGGTAGCCTTCGAACCATTCGCGCGCGCAAGCCAGTCTGTCGCTCTGACCAGTGTAATCTAGCAGCGCCCTGTTTTCGGCATCCGAAAAACCAAACCAGCGATCGCACCAGCTCGACAAGGGCGAAGCCAAACAATACGGGCAGTTGCGATGCGCAAGTGCCGCCCGTGCGGGGCCGGGTCGCTCCCCCATCAAGCAAACCAGCCGCAAAGAATCGATCGAGGAGACAATAACGTCAAAGAGCAGGCGGTCAAGCAACTCGACAAAGCACGAGCCATAGGCGCCCTTCGCCTGCATATGATTCGTAAACGCCGCGTCATACCCATCAACCAGCAGCACAACCTGTTCATCACATGCCATACGGAGGAGCTCGATTAACACGCCAAGAGCCGAATCGATTTCATCAGAACCGGCAACACCGCGCGCTACGCGCTCGATATGGCGCACGTCGCCGCGCGCTAAATCGGGAACTTCCAGCAGCGGCAACAGACGAGCGCACTCACGAGCGACGGCATCGCGCATGGCGGCCTCGGCATCGGCGCCTCGATAGGAGGAAGCAGAAAAATCCAAAGCAATGACCGGATAGCGTGCATACTCATCACGATAGACGCCATCTTCTGCGTCCCATATTTTGCTACCGATGAAGAGATTGACGTTAGACGAGCCGGGCACAGGACGCTCCAGATAACATTTGAGCATGGAGAGGTTCATACTCTTGCCAAAACCATGAGGCCGACAACAGAGCGCCACAGTCGATTCGCAATCTAAGATATCGGCAATAAACATGGTCTTATCAACTAAGACACAATGATCGGCGGCATCGGCAAAATCATGAATATCAATCGTCAGAACGGCATTTCCGCCGGGATTGAGCAACTTTACGTCAAAGGTGTTATCAATATCATACATTGCCTGTTCAGACACCGTTTTATCTCCCCTTTTAGAATAACGATGCCATTTTAGCGACCATCTTGGTAACAATTTTATTGTTCAACAAATGATTCGGGTAACGGTAGAAATGACTCCATAAGGGGGGCATAACAAAACGATTCGCAACAAATAGGGATCCGGTGCTATCGCATCGGGCCCCTATTTGAATCGCTAAGGCAAAACGCTCGCTGAGAGCCTACTTTTGGGCGTCTTTCTCCGCAGCGTCTTTGTTTTGCTGATCAAGTTTATGCTTACCGCTCACAATAGACGTAGCGCCCAATGTGGCCAAGCTCGCGCTGGCAAGGCTCGCCATCAAAATCAAGTCACCCGTCTTGGGCATGCTGCCCTTAGAGGACTCAGTCGTCGTGGCTGAGGCAGTCACAACCTTGGTCTTACCCTGGTTCTGGTCGGCGCCATCATCAGCCAGGCCCTTGGACCCATTGTCGTCCGCGTGCTTGCCATCCTTACCAAGGCGGGGATCCTTCGATTCCGCACCGTCGACTTCCGTGCCCTTGTCGGAATCAGACCCCTTAGACCCCTCGTCCTTCGAATGGCCTTTAGCTTCTTCGGTCTTTTCCGTAGCGGCCTGGTCGGAGCCATCCTTCTTGGAAGACGAGCTGCTGTTGATGCCAGACATCAGCGAGGAGCCAAACATGGAGCCAAGCTGTTCGCTCGCAGAGGGTTTGTCATTCGTCGACGAGTCGCTCGAACCGGCAGTCGATCCACTGGCGGAAGAACCAGACCCTGCCGCAGCATCTGCGGAATTCGAAGGCGAGGCAGGCCCCGCGCTGCCGCCCGAAACGACATCGCCATTTCCATCGCTTGCTCCGGCATCGTTCGAAGGAGTATCGACGGTATCCTTGTCAGCACCATTGGTATCGGCACTAGACCCAGAGGGAGCAACGGGAGCGGCGGGCGCCGGAGTCACGGGCTCGGGCTCGGGCTCAGGCTCGGGCTCAGGCTCAGGCTCAGGTTGAGGCTCGACCGGCGGCGTCGCCGCGGCCTCGTCCTCGGTAATATAGACCAGGCAATCCTTAAGCTCGTTCTTGTAACGGTTCTTCCAGCCCTCGTGATATTGCGGCTGGCTCGAGTACTTACGGGCAACGTTATTGACCACGCTGCTGGAAAGCGCCGTCACAAATTCACGGTCGGTCATATCGTTTGTAAGATTTGCCCAGCGGAAAAAGTCCTGGCAGCCATAGGTGCCGCACATGTTGGTGATGCTCCACACCATACCCTTGACGCAATCGGCGCGGCCAGAGATATCAATACCAAGCGCGCTCTTGAGCCAGGCCTCGGTCACCGCGTAATAGGAGTTGTATGCATATGAATCTTGCAGCGCCGAGAACTCAGCCGGATCGGCGTTATAGGCGCCCTGGAAGGCCCCCTGTGCAATGCGGCCCAGCTCTGTCAGCTGACCGTTCGAATACATGGGGTTGCTTGCGTTGGAGATATCGCCCCCGCGGTCAATTGCAGACTTAAGCATGCCGTACTTGGCAGAATCGTAGTTGTAGACCTGCTTCATAAACGGAATGAGCGACCAACGACGGTCGAACTGGTAATAGCCCAGCGCGTTATAGCCGTCGCCGTACGAAAAGCCCTGGTTATAGTTGCCGTGGCTCTCATACTTGGTAAAGTACTTCATCTCGCTGGTCACATTGACAAACGAGACGCCTTGGACCGACCTCAGCACGCCCGAGAAAGACTGCTGGGTATAAAGGCCCTTATCGATATCGGTGGCATCCGAGGCAACGCCCGGCGTGGGCTCATCCGCAGCAGCGGGCGCGGGCGCGGCAACGGCGCCAAACGAAAGAGCCAGCGTCAATCCGGCAACAATCGCAGAATGCTTGGGCTGCATAAGATCCTCCTTGCATTGGTGTAGTTAAAGTGCAGTTTGCAAAGATAGATTTAAGTATCGCAGCAAGACCGATGTCGTACAACAACAACTCGACAAACGATAACGCCCTCCGCGAAATCTTAAGGAATTGTGCTCGAGTTATAGCTTGATATCGAAGTTAATCTCGGGCACGGCCGCCAAGTCGGCCAACGTCACGCCGTCGACGTACTTTTCAATCACGTCGTCCAGACCGCGCCAGAATTTCACAGTAGAGCACAGATCGCTGCGAGTGCAGTTGTTATCGATGCCATCGCATGCGACGGGCGCCGTGCTGCCCTCGACGGCGCGCAGTATATCGCCGGCTCGCACCTCGGCCGGGTCCACGGCCATCATGTAGCCGCCGCCCTTGCCGCGCACACTCTTGAGCAAGCCCGCCTTCATAAGCGGACGGACCAGCTGCTCCAAATACTTTTGCGAAATATGCTCACGGTCGGCAATCTCGCGCAGGGCGATTTTGCCCTCGGCGTCACCGAGCGCCGCGATATAAATCATCAAACGGAGGGCATAGCGGCCCTTAGAAGAAATGAGCATACCTACCCTCCCGTTGCGCTTGAGAAATTATCATCAGCAGGGTTTGCCCCAGATGCCAAGCGTGTGGGGCAGACGATCCCAATTATTATGTCCCACATCTGAAAAGTCGAGTGGATTAGTCGGGTTTTCCCTTGACTAACGCCGAACCCATAGTAACTTTATTCCGAGAAGATTCCTAGGGTTTAGTACACCTATGAGTACACCATAAACAGAGAGGGACAGCATGAGCGCAAATCCGCTGCTTTCCATCGAAGGTCTGACCGCCTCCGTGGACGAGAAGACCATCCTCCACAACGTCAACCTCAACGTCGCCGCCGGCGAGACCCATGTGCTGATGGGGCCCAACGGCGCCGGCAAGTCCACCCTCGGTCACCTGGTCATGGGCGACCCCGTCTATACCGTGCAGAACGGCCGCATCGTCTTTGACGGCCAGGACATCACCGAGCTCACCACCGACAAGCGTTCGCGCGCCGGCCTGTTCCTGAGCTTCCAGGCTCCGGTCGAGATCCCGGGCGTGCCGCTGTCGAGCTTTTTGCGCGCCAGCATCGCCGGCCGCCCCGGCCTGGAGATGAAGGGCAAGGAATTCCGCCGTCGCGTCAAGGAGCTCGCGGCCGAGCTCAACATGGACACCGCCTACCTCAACCGCGAGCTGGGCGTAGGCTTCTCGGGCGGCGAGAAAAAGAAGGTCGAGATGCTCCAGCTTCTGCTGCTGCAGCCCAAACTCGCCATCCTGGACGAGACCGACTCCGGCCTGGACGTCGACGCCCTGTCCACCGTCAGCCACGGCATGGACGCCTACCGCAAGAGCTGCAACGGTTCCATGCTCATCATCACGCACAACACGCGCATCCTGGAGCACCTGGATGTCGACCGCGTCCACGTTATGGTCAAGGGCCACATCGTGCGCGAGGACGACGCCTCGCTGATCCCCTGGATCGACAAGAACGGCTTTGAGACCTTCGAGCGCGAGGCCGCCGAGCAGCGCGCCCAGGCCGAGGCCGTCGCTGCCGAGCAGCAGGCGTAAAGGGGCGACGCAATGACCAAGAACCGCACCGAGGTCGCGGACATCGACCGCAGCCTCTACGACTTCACCTATGGCGAGGAGGGATTCGAGCGCCTCGACGCCGGCATCACGCCCGACATCGTGCGCGAGATCAGCGCCAAAAAGGACGAGCCGCAGTGGATGCTCGAACTGCGCCTCAAGTCCCTCGAGATTTTCAACCGTTTTCCCGACCCGACGTGGGGCCCCTCCATCGAGGGCCTGGACATGGACAACATCGTCACCTACGTCAAGCCCAACACCGACCAAAAGCACGACTGGGAGTCGGTGCCCGACGACATCAAGAACACCTTTGAGCGCCTGGGCATCCCCGAGGCCGAGCGCAGCTACCTGGCAGGCGTCGGCGCGCAGTACGACTCCGAGCTCGTCTACCACAACATGCAGGACACCGCGTCCAAGATGGGCATCGTCTACTCCGGCATCGAGGAGGCCCTGCACGACCCGCGGTGGGAGCCGCTCATCCACGAGAAGTTTATGACGCTCATCCCGCCCACCGACCACAAGTTTGCGGCCCTGCACGGCGCCGTGTGGTCGGGCGGCTCGTTTGTCTACGTGCCCAAGGGCACCAAGCTCGATTTTCCGCTGCAGAGCTACTTCCGCCTCAACGCCAAGGGCGCCGGCCAGTTTGAGCACACGCTCATCATCGTCGAGGACGACGCCGACCTGCACTTTATCGAGGGCTGCTCCGCGCCCAAGTACAACGTGGCCAACCTCCACGCCGGCGCTGTCGAGCTCTTTGTGGGCAAGCGCGCGCACCTGCGCTATTCGACCATCGAGAACTGGTCCAAGAACATGTACAACCTCAACACCAAGCGTGCGCGCGTGGACGAGGACGGCGACATCGAGTGGATCAGCGGCTCCTTCGGCAGCCACGTGGGCTACCTCTACCCCATGAGCGTGCTCAACGGCCGCCGCGCCCGCTCGAGCTTTACCGGCATTACCTTTGCCGGCGCCGGCCAGAACCTCGATACCGGCTGCAAAGTCGTGCTCAACGCGCCTGAGACCTCGGCGACCGTCGAGACCAAGGGCATCTCCAAGAGCGGCGGCATCCAGACCTTCCGCAGCTCTATCGTGGCCACGCCTAAGGCCGAGGGCTCCAAGGCAACCGTGAGCTGCCAGTCGCTGATGCTCGACGACCAAAGCCGCTCCGATACCATCCCCGCCATGGACATCCGCGCCAAGAATGTCGACATCGGCCACGAGGCCACCATCGGTCGCATCGGCGACGACAAGGTGTTCTATCTGATGAGCCGCGGCATCTCGGAGGAAGAGGCCCGCACCATGATTGTCAACGGCTTTGCCAACCCGGTCTCCAAGGAGCTGCCGCTTGAGTACGCCGTCGAGATGAACAACCTGATCAAGCTCGAGATGGAAGGAGCGATCGGATAATGAATCAGACCACCAACACGCCGAACGCATTTACGTCATCCGAGCTTCTGCAGTGCGACGTATCGGGAGCGACGAGCCCGACGACGCGTACTAAAGGTACGCGAGGAGGGTCGGAGCCCCGAGACGGCGTGCTGCAGGAGATCGGGGGCGTCAACGCGATGCCGGCCGCCACTTGGGGTTGGCTCAAGATGAACCAAACCAGGCTCGAGCTTTCGGACGAACTTGCCGCCGCTCCCGCCGAGGCCGTTGAGGTCGAGGGGCTGGACGAGCAGATCCATGGTGCGGCCGACGCCTTCGACGCCGCCATGGACGCCATGGCCGAGCGCTTCCCCGAGCGCCGCGCCTCTGCCCCCGGCGACGCCGCCGACCGCGCCCGCATCACACCCGAGACCGAGCTCGACGTGCCCGCCACCTCTGTCTACCAGGCCGGCGCTATCAAGCTCGAGGAGGAGCTCTCCCCCGCCGAGGCCTTCGAGACCGGCATGGGCGAGGCCGCCTACACCTATCTGGCCGACCATGCCACCAAGCACATCGTCATCGATGTGCCCGCCTACGGCCGTGCCACGGTCACCGTGCGCGTGAGCGGCGTCGATGCCGCCGCTGCCATCGCCGCCATCGATGTCGTCGCCCGCCCGCAGGCAACGCTCGACCTGCAGATCGCCCTGGACTCCCCCGTTACCGGCGAGGGCGTCGTGGGCTCCGTGCTGCGCGTGTGCGCCCACGAGTACGCCACCGTCAACGTTGCCTGTACGCAGACACTCGACGACAGCTGGATCGCACTCGATGACGCCGGCCTGTTCCTGGACGAGGGTGCGCGCGTCAACGTGCAGCACACCGTACTGGGTGCTGGCGCCAGCGCCACCGGCCTTGCCGGCGACCTGCTGGGCGATACCGCCAAGGTGACCATCGATACCGATTACCTGGGCGCCCGCCAGCAGGTGCGCGACTTTAACTACGAGCTGCGCCACCGCGGCCGCAAGACCGAGTGCGAAATCGATGCCAACGGCGTGCTGACCGGCACGTCCAAGAAGGTCTACCGCGGCACCATCGACCTCGTGCACGGCTGCAAGGGTGCCGTCGGCACCGAGCGCGAGACGGTGCTCTTGGCCAACAAGGGCGTCGACAACAAGACCGTTCCCGTCATCCTCTGCGACGAGGACGACGTCGCCGGCAACCACGGCGCCACCATCGGCCACGTCCGCGACGAGCAGCTGTTCTACCTCGCCTGCCGCGGCCTTGACCAAAATGCCGCCGAGGACCTGTTCATCCGTGCCAAGCTGGAGGACGCCGCACTTTCCGCCGCCGACGAGCGCATCCGCGCCGCCGTCGTCCGCTTGGGCAACAACCTGATCGATAACTTTGAGGAGGAGCTCGCATGATCGACACCGAGCACGTTAAATGCGATACCTGTACTGCCCCCGAGCCCATGGAGTTCGACGCCAGCGATGAGGCCTCGCGCGGCTGGCCTACCGTCGACATCGAGACCAACCCCTACAAGGCGCAGTTCCCGCTGTTCCAACAGCACCCCGAGATCGCCTTCCTCGATAGTGCCGCCACCGCGCAGCGCCCCGCCTGTGTGCTCGACGCCGAGCGCGATTTCTACCAGCGCATGAACGCCAACCCCCTGCGCGGCCTGTACTCGCTGTCCGTCGAGGCCACCGAGGCCATCGCGAAGGTGCGCCAGCAGATCGCTGACCTCATCGGCGCCTCCCAGGCTAATGAGATCGTCTTCACCCGCAACACGAGCGAGTCGCTCAACCTGGTCGCCAAGAGCTTTGCGCCCACGGTGCTGGAGCCCGGCGACGAGGTCGTCATCACCATCATGGAGCACCACTCCAACCTGATTCCGTGGCAGCAGGTCTGCCGCGAGACCGGCGCCAAGCTCGTCTACCTCTACCCCACCAAGACCGGTCAGCTCACGACCGAGGAAGTGCTTGCCAAGGTTGGCCCCAAGACCAAGATTCTGGCCGTGGGTCAGATCTCTAACGTGCTGGGCGTCGAGAACCCGGTCAAGAATCTCGGCAAGCTCGTGCACAAGTACGGCGGCTATCTGGTCGTCGACGGCGCGCAGTCGCTGCCGCACATGCCGGTCGATATGGCCGATCTGGAAGCCGACTTCTTTGCCTTTAGCGCGCACAAGGCCATGGGCCCCATGGGCATCGGCGTGCTGTGGGGCAAGATGGATCTGCTCAACGCCATGCCGCCCATGCTTACCGGTGGCGAGATGATCGATTCGGTCACCGAGCAGGACGCCGTCTGGGCGCCCGTCCCCGAGAAGTTCGAGGCCGGCACACAGGACGCCGCCGGCGTCTTCGCCACGGGCGCGGCGCTTGATTACCTGGTCAATACGGTGGGCTACGAAAACATCCAGGCCCGCGAGCAGGCACTCGTCCACTACCTGATGGGCGAGCTCATGCAGCTCGACTTTGTCCAGATCATCGGCTCCATCTATTGGGACAACCACCACGGGGTCGTGAGCTTTAACGTCAAGGGCATCCACCCTCACGACGTCGCGAGCATCATGGACATGGACGGCGTCTGCATTCGTGCCGGTCACCACTGCGCGCAGCCGCTGCTCACCTGGCTGGGGGTCGAAAACCTTGCCTGCTGCCGCGCCAGCGTGGCCTTCTACAACGACAAGTCCGATATCGATAAGTTCATCGCCGGCCTGTATCACGTTTGGAGCACGTTCAATGGGTAATCTGTACACCTCCACCACGTTTATGGAGCACAACTCCCACCCCGACTATAAGTACGAGATGGATGCGCCCACGCACGAGCACGACGGCATCAACCCCAGCTGCGGCGATGAGCTCACCCTGCAGCTGCGTGTCGAGAACGATGTAATCGAGGAGGCATCCTTTACCGGTCACGGCTGCGCCATCAGCCAGGCTAGCGCCGACATCATGGCCGACCTCATCACGGGCGAAACGGTCGAGGAGGCTCGTCGTCTGGCAGGGCTTTTCCTCGCCATGATCCGTGGCGAGGAGCTCTCCGAGAAAGACTTGGAAGACTTGGACGAGGCTGCTCAGCTCCAGGACATCTCACACATGCCCGCCCGCGTCAAATGCGCCGAGCTCGCCTGGCGCACCCTCGACGGCATGCTCGAGGGTCAGGCTAACCAGTAACGGATGCCCCGAATCCAAGGTTTTTGATTGCCGAGCCGCCCGATACGGGCGGCTCGGCTTTTTCATAACGAGCGCACGCGCAGCCACGCTTCCGGCGCCCAATCTGTCATTTATCGCGCGGCCAACCGCAAGCACAAGCGTTTTTCACAGTACCAAAGGCTTGCCACAGGGCCACGGGGCACGCCGAGCAAAGAGCCAGGCACCGTCCTACTAGGCTCCGGCTCGCCTCCTGCCTGCCGCAGACGGGTCCCATAGGGTGCGGCGTGCATTTTTGCGAGTTTTCAGCACGCCAAGCTATGTGCATACAAATCACGAGCATAAATTAGCGCCTTCGGGCGCGTATTTATTGCGTTTTAGAACAGGCATTACGGTCTACGGGGACGCAAACGCGTGCTTCGGGGCGTATTGGAAGACAAATAATTGTCTCGGGGCCCGCAAGTTGCAAGGTTATAGCAGTTCCGACAGCACTACGATGCTGAAAACTCCGCTTTTTGCACGGCGTGGACGGGGGTAGGCACGGGCAAAACCGGACTGAGCTATTATTTTATGCAAAACGGCAATCATTCTATGCATATTTAGAAGTGTAGTTAACGTCCAAGCATTTAGAATGATGGTCCCAGTGGGCAGACAGCCCTATCCCAGGCTGTCATCAGTCCGCACCGCCGTTCGAGCACGGGCGCGCACAATACGAGAAGCGGTACTTTTGCTTATCCCCGTATACCGCTCAATCTGGCGCACCGTAAAACCAGCATCGTGCAAGCCAAGAATAACGATACTGCGCTGCGCCGGCGGCGCCGCTTTAACCCCCTGGAGCGCAACCCCGCATCCCTTCGCCAACTCGTCGGCAAAGGCGCGCCGCCCCAACTCCATCTCTACCAAATCGCGCATCGCCGGATCGCCGCCGTCGGGCGTCGAAAGCGAATAGGCAATAAAGGCTTTGGCAGAACCAAAAAGCTCAAGCACGCAAGAAGGATCGGAAAATCCCCTCCTAGCATCTGCCTCGTCACCGTCGTAAACGCGCAGATGCTCCGCAAAGCTGCTCCAGGGATAACGCTCAATTAGGTTGATGCCCGCATCCTGCGGATCGGCGTGAACGGAGCGAACAGCCTCCATCACCTGCCGGTCGGTATCGAGCGAACAGCGCTCAAAACGTTCCCGGAACAGGCAGCCCGAACGCCCGGTACGCTTATTGAACCGACGAGCATACGTCAACAGCAACCGTTGCATGGCTGCACTCATGTTGTCCTCATAATCCAAAAGTACCAGATCCACATGGTCGCCCATGAGGCACCACGCCACAATCGTTACCTGGGCATCGCGGCAGCAGTCGCGCATCAGCTCCAAAAACTCCCACCGGTCCTCGTCGCTCTCAAAGATCAGCTGACTGCCCATACCGCGGGCACAGACATGGTAAAAACCAGTGATCGTTTTCCAAACGCGCTGCATAGTGCTCCCTTCGCCGGGACCTGCATACCATCCAATACATCACGATTGAAACGTGCCATCAAAACATTCACGCAAAATGGCACCCGTCGACGGTAAAAGGCGGCAAACCGACGGCGAATGGCATCATAACCACAGGCTAGACACCGCAACATAGGCAAGAACTAACTAAATACTTGACCAGAACTGACCCCCTAAAACGTATCGCATAACCGCAAACAACCTTGTTAAATCGTTTCAATTGAAAGTTCCGCGCTTCTCGTTACGAAAACTGCGCCGTTCGCCGAATATTCCGTGCATTTCGCGGTATTATAGGGGCTGCATGTCATGTCCCTTTCGAAGGGTCGCCCGGCAATCACCAGCCACGACCTCCAGACGGGACGCCAACACGATAGAGAGGAGAGGCATGCAGTACTCACAGGAAGTGGAGAACATGTGCCCCGTTGCCAAGGGTGCATACCACGGCCCCGCACCCATCCCCGAGGAGGGCAAGTGGGTCCAGGCTAAGGAGATTTCCGACATCTCCGGTCTTACGCACGGTGTGGGTTGGTGCGCACCTCAGCAGGGCGCCTGCAAGCTCACGCTGAACGTCAAGGACGGCATCATCGAGGAGGCCCTCGTTGAGACCATCGGCTGCTCGGGCATGACCCACTCTGCTGCCATGGCTTCCGAGATCCTTCCCGGCAAGACCATCCTCGAGGCCCTCAACACCGACCTTGTCTGCGACGCCATCAACGTTGCTATGCGCGAGATCTTCCTGCAGATCGTTTACGGCCGCAGCCAGACCGCGTTCTCCGAGGGCGGCCTGCCCGTGGGCGCCTCCCTCGACGACCTCGGCAAGGGCCTTCGCTCTCAGGTCGGCACCATGTTCGGCACCAAGGCCAAGGGCGCTCGTTACCTCGAGCTCGCTCAGGGCTACGTCACCCGCATGGCTCTCAACGACAAGAACGAGATCATCGCGTTCGAGTTCCTGAACCTCGGCAAGTTCACCGACGCCGTCAAGGCCGGCAAGACCCCCGAGGAGGCCATCGCTGGCGCTATGGGCCACTATGGTCAGTGGGAGAACGCTGCCAAGTACATCGACCCGCGCACCGACGAGGAGACTCACTCCGTCGCCAGCGTGTTCCCGGTTCACGAGTAGAAAGGGAGGGAAATAACTATGACTGTTACGTTCGAAGGTTACGAGCGCCGCGCTGACAAGATCAACAAGTGCCTCGCCGACAACGGCATCGCCTCCCTCGAGGAAGCTCTGCAGATCTGCACCGACAAGGGCTTCAACCCGCGTGAGATCGTCAACAACACCCAGTCCATCGCCTTCCAGAACGCCGAGTGGGCCTACACCCTCGGCTGCGCTCTCGCTGTCAAGCGTGGCGCCAAGAACGCTTCTGAGGCTGCCGCCATCATCGGCGAGGGCATCCAGGCCTTCACCGTTCCCGGCTCCGTCGCCGAGGACCGCAAGGTCGGTCTGGGCCACGGCAACCTGGGCGCTATGCTGCTCTCCGACGACACCGAGTGCTTCGCCTTCCTGGCCGGCCACGAGTCCTTCGCTGCCGCTGAGGGCGCTATCGGCCTGGCTCTGAACGCCAACAAGGCTCGTAAGAAGCCGCTGCGCGTTATCCTCAACGGTCTGGGCAAGGACGCCGCCCAGATCATCGCCCGCATCAACGGCTTCACCTACGTGAAGACCCAGTTCGACTACTACACGGGCGAGCTCAAGGTCGTCGAGACCATCCCCTACTCCGATGGTCCCCGTGCTGCCGTTAACTGCTACGGCTCCGACGACGTCCGTGAGGGCGTTGCCATCATGTGGCACGAGAACGTCGACATCTCGATTACCGGTAACTCCACCAACCCCACGCGCTTCCAGCACCCCGTCGCTGGCACCTACAAGAAGGAGCGCATCGAGGCTGGCAAGAAGTACTTCTCCGTCGCTTCTGGTGGCGGCACTGGCCGTACCCTGCACCCGGACAACATGGGCGCCGGCCCTGCCTCTTACGGCATGACCGACACCATGGGCCGCATGCACTCCGACGCCCAGTTCGCCGGTTCTTCCTCCGTGCCTGCGCACGTCGACATGATGGGTCTCATCGGCATGGGCAACAACCCCATGGTCGGTGCCACCGTCGCCTGCGCTGTCGCCGTCGAGGAAGCCCTCAAGGCCTAATCGCGCCTGCGCGATGCTCATATAGTTGAGCTTCGGAGCCGCTATCCACCCGGGTAGCGGCTCTTTTTTATTCCAAAACAGCCAATCGCTTTGGATTGCTCCACGAAAACGGCCCATCTACTACGTTTAACCCGCGCAGGTCGGCCATAGCCGGTTTTTTTGAAAATCAATAAGCCGTCTACCTGCGGTTTAAATTTTTTAATTCTCGGTATGGTTGGGGGTGACCGCTCAAACGTAGTAGATAGGCCCATTTCGTGGCGAGCGGATCGACCCGAGGCGCAGGACAGCTCGTAAAGCCCCGTCTCAAATTGACTACTCCAAAATAGATGTCCGATATATCAGTTGCAGAGAAATACGAGATGCCCGGAGACGAAGCCAGCGAATGCGTATGACGTCCACCTGCCATATTCGCCCTTTACCGAATAGCGCGGCCTTTGCATCGCATTAGTTGATCACCCATGCGACAATGCGCCGGACGAGAAAGGAATCCCATGGAATCGACTGATGTACTGGTAATAGGATCTGGCATTGCGGGCCTTTGTGCCGCCATAGAAGCGGCACGCGCGGGCGCGACCGTTGCCGTCGCAAGCGCCGCCAAGACCATGAGCGGATCGAGCTTTTTCCCGGGCACCTGGGGCCTAGGTCTCATCGGTCCCGTTAACGAAGACGACGAACGGGACCTCATCGACACCGTCCAGACCGTGGGCGGCGGCGTCGCCGAACCTACGCTCGTCCAGACGTTTGTCCACGGTATTCCCCAGGCCATCCAATGGCTCGAGCAGGATCTAGGTGTTGAGCTCCAACGTCCGCAAAGCGCCGAGAGCGCCCAGCAAAAGCAATTTATCCCCTGCTTCGACCATAAGGCACGCAATTGGCGCGGCCTTACCCGCAAGCCCCTTGAGGACGCGTGTACGGCCCAGATCGAGTCTCTCGGCATTCGCCTGTTCCCCCGCCACGAGCTTATCGACCTTGTTGAGGACACAACCGGAAAGATTATCGGCGCCGTACTCTACGACCGCACAAACAAGCATCTCGTGCCTATGGCAGCTAAGGCCACTATCATCGCTGCGGGCGGCACGGGTGGCCTGTTCGAGCGAAGCCTCACTTCCGCCGACGTGCTCAGCTCCTCGCAGGCCATCGCGCTGGCACACGGCGCAACGCTCACTAATATAGAGTTCATGCAGATGATGCCGGGCTTCATCGAGCCCAAGCGCAACCTTGTCTTTAACGAGAAGACCTGGCGCTACGTACATGTAGACCAGCCGGTCGATATCGCCGACGACAAGCTGGACGATCTACTTGAGCAACGCTCCGGATATGGTCCCTTCACCTCGCGCTTGGCCTCCCGCGCCATCGATCTTGCCATCGATCAAGCGGGTGCCGAAGGTCTGGCGCTCCACTACGACTTCCCCCGCGAGGACGTCCCCGAGTTTGTGCAGACCTTTGCCACCTGGCTACAAGACGAGCACGGCATCGCGCCGACCGACGAGATGCGTGTGGCGATGTATGCCCACGCCGCCAATGGCGGCATCAAAATCGACAAGTCCGCGTACACGGGCGTTGAGGGCCTCTATGCCTGCGGCGAGGCGACAGGCGGCATGCACGGAGCCGATCGCATTGGTGGCCTGTCAAGCGCCAACGGCATCGTGTTTGGGCGCATCGCGGGCGCCTCGGCAGCCCAAGCAGCACAGAATGCACCTGAGGTGGCCCCAAAGGCGGATGTCGCCCTCCCCCAGTATGGCATTGCCACAACAGACGCCGAGCGCCTAACCCGTAGCCTCAAGCACACGATGAGCACCTACTGTATGATCAACCGCACCGAAGGGGGCCTATCCAAGGCACTACACGAGCTTGAGGGCTTGAAGACGGAGGCAACGACCTTGAGCACACAGAAAGCTCAGGACAGCGAAATCGCAGCCCTCGCCCGCCTGCAATCGCAGATTCAGCTGGCAGCGGAAATGGTCAAAGCCATGCGCAAACGGACCGAAAGCCTCGGATCGCACTATCGAGCGGACTGATTCGATTCCCACCTTGAGCTTGATCACAATTACTCAACATGTATCGAGCCCCGTAAGCATGATTCCCCTAAGGAGAACACGCTTACGGGGCTTTAGCCGTGTTTTCCCTAAGGGAATCACAATGGAGATTTCTCAGCTCCGCGCCCTTTCGGGTTCGACCCATGTATGGTCAACAAAAAAAGCGACCAGCCTAAGCCAGTCGCTTTAACGTTCTTTGGTGGGCCGTCAGGGGGTCAGCCTGCTGCGCAGGCGGCCGCTGCGGCGCTTCGCTCCTTGCGCGCTGCGCTGGCAAACGCTTACGCGTTTCCTCAGCTCCGCGCCCTTTCGGGTTCGACCCCATGCAAGGTCAACAAAAAAGCGACCAGCCGAAGCCAGTCGCTTTAACATGCTTTGGTGGGCCGTCAGGGGGTCGAACCCTGGACCTTGGGATTAAGAGTCCCCTGCTCTACCAACTGAGCTAACGACCCAAAGCTAAAGTCCGTACTAGCGGACTTTAGAGGAGATATCGTGTGGTGGGCCGTCAGGGGGTCGAACCCTGGACCTTGGGATTAAGAGTCCCCTGCTCTACCAACTGAGCTAACGACCCGATATCAACACGAAGCAAGAACTGGGGTGGGTAAAGGGACTCGAACCCTCGACCTACGGGACCACAACCCGTCGCTCTAGCCAACTGAGCTACACCCACCGTGTCCTGTGCGCTTCGCGCTCGACTATTATTGCAAGGAACGCCACGCGACGCAAGCCCCAATTTTCAAGAATTTTGAAAAGAGTTTTTCGGATCCATTTCGAGCAAATCCCACCGGTTCCATAGGAGTAAACTTGCCCCACCCCGATGTTCGAAAGGACAAGCATGAAAGAACTCTCCAATCGCACGGCAACGTTTACCGATTCGGTCATCCGCCGCATGACGCGCATCTCCGATATGTACGGCGCCGTCAACCTCTCGCAGGGCTTCCCCGACTTTGATCCCCCAGCGCAGCTGCTCAAGAGCCTGAACACCATCGCCACCGATCCCAAACCGCTCTACCACCAGTACTCCATCACCTGGGGCTCCCAGGCCATGCGCGAGGCGCTTGCCGCCAAACAGGAGCACTTTATGGGCATACCGATCGACCCCAACCAGAACATCGTGGTCACTTGCGGCTCCACCGAGGCCATGATGGCTGCCATGATGACGGCCACCAACCCCGGCGACAAGGTCGTCATCTTCTCGCCGTTCTACGAGAACTACGGCGCCGACACAATCCTTTCGGGTGCCGAGCCCATCTACGTGCCGCTCAACCCGCCCACATTCGACTTTGACCGCGAGACACTCGAGGCGGCCTTCCGCGACAACGACCCCAAGGCCATCGTCCTGTGCAACCCTTCCAATCCCTGCGGCAAGGTCTTTACGCGCGATGAGCTCACCTTTATCGCCGATCTCTGCAAAAAGTACGACGCCTACTGCATCACCGACGAGGTGTACGAGCACATCGTCTACGCGCCCCACGAGCACGTCTATATGGCCACGCTGCCCGGCATGTTCGAGCGCACCATCAGCTGCAGTTCGCTATCCAAGACGTACTCCATCACCGGCTGGCGTCTGGGTTACACCATCGCCCCGGCCCAGATTAGCGAGCGCATCAAGAAGGTCCACGACTTCCTCACCGTGGGTGCCGCCGCTCCCCTGCAGGAAGCCGTCGTCACCGCCCTCAACTTCGACGACAGCTATTACCAGGAGGTCCTCGATCTCTACACAGCCAAGCGCGATCTTTTCTGTCAGGGGCTCGATAGCATCGGTCTTGAGCATAACGTGCCGCAGGGCGCCTACTACGTCATGATGGACATCTCTGAGTTTGGCTATGACAGCGACCTCGACTTCTGCGAGGACCTCGCGTCTAAGGTGGGCGTGGGCGCCGTGCCCGGATCGAGCTTCTTCCGGGAGCCCGTCAACCATCTGATTCGCCTCCACTTTGCCAAGCGAGACGAGACGCTTAACGCGGCACTGGAGAACCTCAAGTCGCTACGCGATAAAATCAAGCCGCGCGGGTAAGGACGGCCCGGCAACTAAAGCACCCAAAGAAGCCCCGCACCGCACGCGCGTTGCAGGGCTTCTTTTTATAGCGCTTTCTTAATTTGTTTAAAGCGCTATACTTTAGTCACGGAGCAACTCGTCCCAGGGGGAGGAATACTATGGCAGAGCAGCAGCTTATCGGAGCGCTCGAGGCCGGCGGCACCAAGATGGTCTGTGCCACGGGCTATGCAGACGGTACGGTTCTGGAGCGTGAGCAGATCGCAACCACGACCCCGCAGGAGACCGTTGAGGCCGTCAACGCATGGTTTGCAAACAAGGGCATCGCCGCGCTGGGCATCGGCGCCTTTGGCCCCACCGCAGTCAACCCTGCCTCGCCCCAATACGGCAAGATCTTGGAGACGCCCAAGACGGCATGGCGCTACTTTGACCTGCTGGGCACCATCCAAAACGAGCTCAATATTCCCTGTGGCTACGATACCGACGTCAACGTCGCCTGCTTGGGCGAGGTCACCTTTGGCTGCGCCCAGGGCCTCACCGACGTGGTGTATCTGACCATCGGCACCGGTGTGGGCGCCGGCGTGCTCTCGGGCGGCCAGCTCGTACACGGCATGATGCATCCCGAGGCAGGGCATATCCTGGTCACACGCGATCCGCGCGACACCATCGGCGAGCACAGCGGCTGTCCTTTCCACGACAACTGCCTCGAGGGCCTCATCGCAGGCCCCGGCATTAAAAAGCGCTGGGATGGCAAAAGCGCCGGAGACATGGCCGATGACCCGGAGGCCATGGACCTGCTTGCAGGCTACTTGGCACAGGCGCTCATGACCTACACGCTGTGCTATGCGCCGCAAAAGATCATCATCGGCGGCGGCGTGGCCGACCACACCCCCATCGTGCCGCTCGCCCGCAAAAAGTGCGCCGAGATGCTCAACGGCTATATCGTCACGCCCGAGGTCAACGACATCGATACCTACATTGTCAACAACAGCCTCGAGGGTAAGCAGGGCATCATGGGCTGTCTGGCCCTTGGCGCACAGGCGCTCCAGTAAAAGGTGCACCAACGACACACGGTATTGCCGGGCCCGTTAACGCGCAGACAACGCTATCGCGTCCTGCAGGGCCCCCAAACGCACAAGGCCGTCTAGGACCAAGCAAAACGTCCTAGGCGGCCTTTCTGGTGCATACAAGCGATCGGAGGAGATATCGGAGCACGACGCCGGTAGCCGCTCCGCAGCAATCAATCATCACGTCGGTGATCATGCCGGCGCGCCCCGGCACAAATAACTGAATCGTCTCGTCGATTGAGGGGACCAGCAACAGAAAAACCACCATGGGAAGCAGTCTGTCAAAAGTGCGTCGACCCTCGATATCAAAGGCATGTGTCACCAAAACACCGAGCACCATATACTCGGTAAAGTGTGCGCACTTGCGGACGACAAAGTTGGTTACCCATTCATACGGCAGGCTCAAGCTATGCAAAAACCCGCGGACGTTCTCCATGATCGCCAAGCTCAGTGAGCCGGACCCCGTGCCGGGAACCAGTGAATTGCCCCAGATCAGCAACACCATGGCGCAGGCCGCAACCGCCCACTTACGATCGATCTTAATCATGCAGAACTAGGCCTCGGCACGAAGTGGCGTAAAACTGGCGGTACCGCCCTCGATAACGCTCAAATAAGCACGACCCGTACGTTTGGCGGTAGAGGACTGCAGGCGCTCGATCTCTTCCTCAAGGATCTGATTGACGCGCTCATGGCGACGGTTTTCCATAACACCGGCGGCGATAGCCTCGGCGCGCTCGATACCCTCGCGCGAGATACGCGCGGTATCCTCGGGAAACACGGAGCTGTGGCGGCCGACATAGACGGGAGCAACCGAGACAGGTGAGGCTGCAGGCGTGGGCATCGGCGCGGGGGCGGGCTCGGCGACCTCGGCCATGATCGCCATAGCGGCGGCCCACATGTCCTCGTGGCCCGAATAATCGGCCATGGGGATATCTTCCTCGAGGGAGGCATCGGGGAGACTGTCGGTATCCACACGATTCTGGGCATCGATAGAAGCAGTGATGGCGGCGGGCTCGTCCAAATCGGCGAGATCCACACCCTTGGCATCGGAAATGATGGGCATGCTGGCGAGCTTGGCGTTGTACGGCACCGCCTCCGCGGCCTGCATTTGGGCCGAAGCGCCCCAAAGCGAGCTTTCGGCAGCACGACGAGCGGCTATGGTCTCCTCGTCGACAACCAGGGGCTCATCGGCAAAGGGGTCGGCGACAGGAGCCGGCTGAGCTGCGCCCTGCTGACCGGTCGAAGCGGCCGCCGCGGCAGAGGCGTACGCAGCCGACGCAGCACCGTTATAGGCGGCATTGTTGGCAGCGTTGGCCACAAGCGCCACGAAAGCTGCAGTGCTGCCCGCAGGAGCGGCATGAGAGCCCGAAACGGCACGTGCGGCAGCAGCGATGTCGTCGCGGTTATAGGAGCCGGTCTTTTCACCGTTTGTGAGCTCGTCAATTGCGACCTGGTAGACATCGCGCGAGCGAGCGGGATCGCAGCTAACCGGCGAATCGTCGTCGAGCATGCTATCGATCATAGCCCAGGCATCGGCCTCGTCCATGGCATTGGCGGCACGGGCGATGGTCGGAACGCCATCATCGGCATGACGGCGCTGAAACGCGCCGGTCAGACCGGAAAGAAGCGAAGAGGATTGACCCTGCTCGTCCAAAGTGACAGGCGCAGCAGCCCGGGGAGCGGCCTCCTCCTGCTGAGCGGGAATCGAGGCGGTCTTGAACTCGTTGTAGGTCCGACTAAACTGAGCGGCGCCGCCCACGGCATCGGGCTCAAACAGGCGGCCATCGTGCTCCGCACGATACTCAGAGATACCCAGCGAGGCGGCATAGATACCCACGCCGGCCACTGCGCCCACGGCAAAGGGAACAGCACCCGCGATAACCGTCTCGTTGATTGACGAAAACGGCAGTGTAGCGGCATACACGACCACGGGTGCGGCAAGGCCGATCCCGCAGGAAAGTCCGGCAAGGACTGCTCGTTGTGTTGCATCAGAAGAAGCCATGAGCTCTCCCCATCTTCCAGCACCCAAATCGCGTCATTCAGTTGGCTGCGCGAGAGAAGATGAAGCGGGGCCTGAGCCCCAAAGCAACGGTATATGGTTCGTTTCATCTGCGTTTTCCGTCGCGAAGCTTAACTGCTATTATGCGAAACCCCCCTGGGGATTGCAAGCGACGAAGCGGAATTGAAACGGGAAAATCGCTGCTTGCCGGTCGTGAGGTCAATAATCGTTGGCGAGCGGCTATACGAAAAGGGCCAGGATCTAAACCCCGGCCCTTCTGGCATGTCTATGGTTGCTGTCGCGTGCAGCGGACGGACTAGAACGTCTGCTCGTAGTCGCTGTGCTTTTTTGCCGAACGCACCAAAAATTCCTGGTTGGTATTAGTGCCCTTAAGGCCCTTGATAAACGACGCTGCCGCGCGCTCGGTATTGTTCATGCCGGCGAGGATGCGGCGCAGGCCAAAGACAAACGGGCGCATCTGCTCGTCGACCAACAGGTCCTCGTTGCGCGTGCCCGAGGCAACGGGGTCGATGGCCGGGAAGATGCGGCGGTCGGCCAGATCGCGATCGAGCTTGAGCTCCATGTTGCCGGTGCCCTTGAACTCCTCAAAGATGACCTCGTCCATCTTGGAGCCGGTATCGATAAGGGCGGAAGCAAGGATGGTGAGTGAGCCGCCGTTTTCGATATTGCGGGCAGCACCCAGGAAGCGTTTAGGCGGATACAGGGCCGCCGAATCGACGCCGCCCGAAAGGATGCGGCCCGAGGCGGGCGCCGCCAGGTTGTACGCACGGGCAAGACGCGTGATGGAGTCGAGAACCACCACGACGTCGCCGCCCAACTCCACGATGCGCTTGGCGCGCTCGATGACGAGCTCGGCCACGCGGGTATGGTTGTCGGCGGGCATATCGAAGGTGGAGGCCACGACCTCGCCCTCAATGGAGCGCTGCATATCGGTGACCTCTTCGGGGCGCTCGTCGACGAGCAGGCAGATGAGGTGCACCTCGGGGTTGTTGATCGAGATAGACTGGCAGATCTTCTTGAGAATCGTGGTCTTACCGGCCTTGGGCGGTGACACGATCAGGCCACGCTGACCCTTGCCGATCGGCGACACGATATCGATGGCGCGACCGGTAATGGAATCCTTGCCATGCTCCATGCGCAGTGGCTCATTGGGGTAGACCGGAGTGAGATCGCCAAACTTGGGGCGATTGCGAATCTGCTCGGGGTCCAAACCGTTGACGGTCGTAATTTTGGCGAGACCGGCACGCTTGTCGCCGCCGCGCGAGGGGCGAAGCGAACCCTCGATCACGTCGCCCGTGCGCAGACGCGCGGAGCGGATGAGGTAGGCGGGCACGAAGGCGTCGTCATTGGACTTCATGTAGCCGTGGGCATGGATGATGCCGGAGCTGTCCGGGCGAATCTGCAGGATGCCCTTAATATCGCGGAAGCCCTCGGCCTTCGCGGCTGTGGTGTAGATCTCTTCGACGAGCTCGGCCTTCTTCTTGCCGGTCGTCTCGATCTCGAACTCCTTGGCCTTCTCGCGCAGCTCGGCGACCTTCATGGCCGCGAGCTCCTCGCGCGAAAGCGTGGGCTCAGTCGGAGCGGCATTGCGCTCCTTATTGCGCTGTTTGCGGTCGCGCTGACGGCTGCGGCGGTCGTTGTTACGATCATCCTTGCGCTCGCTGCGCTCATCGTTGCGCTTGTGCTGACGGCGGTTGGGGCGGGAACCCTCTTCGGCCTCAGCGCTCTCGACGGCAGGCGTCGTGGGCGCATCGGCGGTCGCCGGGGTCTCGCCGTCCGACTTAGCGTCGGACTCGGGCTGTTGCTCAGCATCCCCCTGCTGTTCGGCAGACTTGGTCTTGGAAGATTTCTTGCGCGTGCGCTTGGGCTTCTCGCCTGCCGACCGATCGGCGCCCTCCGTCTCGGGAGTCGTGTCGACACTCGCCTCGGTAGACTCAGCTACCGCAGATTCGGCGCCGGACTTCGCCTCTGCCTTAGCTGGGCGTTTGGCTGCGGTGTGACGGCTGCGCCCGGGACGAACGTCGGCAGGCTCGGCAGCGGCAGAAACAGCGACCTCAGGAACATCAGCGCCCTCGGCCGAAACCACGACAGCCGCTGTAGGCTCGACGAACGCCGGGGCATCTTGGACAGAAGCCGCGGCAGCGGCCGCCTTCTCCGCCTCGACAAATGCCTTGGGCTTGCGGCCGCGGCGATGCGGGCGCAAAGCAGGATCGACGACAAATGCACCGCCGGCCTCGGCAGGCACGAAAGACTCAGCAGAGGAAGCGTCCTCCCCCGCCGCAGAGCGAACCGGGGTCTCGGCGGCATCGGACGAAGCCTGCTCGGCAGCCCGCTGGACTTTGGCCGCCGTGCGACGGCGCGTGCGCGGAGCCGGCTTTTCTGCTACCTGCTCGGGAGCCGGAGCCGAAGGCGCCTCGGGGGCGGACGGAGCCGCGAGTTCGGTCAGAGCCGCGGCATCGCGCTCGGCGGCACGACGGCGAGCACGAACAACCTGGGCTTCGCTGATCTGCGCAAGCGCGCGGGCCTGCGCAACCTCATCTGAAAGCGGCGCCGAAACCTCGGCGGAAACCGGACGCTTGGCACGCGTCGTGCGCGTGGTGCGGCGTTTGGGCTTTGCAGCCTCATCGCCATCCGCAGCGGGCTTGGCCACACGACGCGTGCGCTTGGGCTTCACGGGCGCAGCCTCCTCCCCGGTAACAGGTGCGACGGGAACAGGCTTCTCACTCAAAGCCGAGGCAGCGTTCTGGTGTGTCTCGGGGACCGACGCCTGCGACGGTGCGGGTTTCGCGATCTGGTCCAACGCAACCGGTGCAGCAGGAGTGGTTGGTGCCGTGCTTATTTCATTTTCTTGCTGTTGATCAGACACAGTGTTTGCTCAACTTTCTTTTAAAGCCCTGTGATCACATGCTCCCTGCATAAACCTTCAGGGCGGCTAAACAGTCTAGCTCCGTTCAAAACACAACGGGCATCATTGATCTGTATCGAGATGATTGCGTCAAATACGCAGCGTTAGTGTAACACAACCGCCACCACCTGCAACTTAGTCATTGGACGTTCTTATACAACTGGTCAAAAGGGACACTCTCCCTCAAAAGCGCTTCCTCTGTCTCACCAGAGGCGTGAAGCCGTGGCATCCGGAATAGCCGCGCCACGAAACGCGCCTATCTACTACGTTTGACCCGCGACCCCTGACCATCCCCTCGATCTTCCTAAAATCGCAAGCCCGCTACCTGCGGTTTTAATATCGTACTTTTCGGCATGGTTCGGGGTATGCGACTAAACGTAGTAGATAAGCCCGATTCGTGGCGGACGGTTTCGCACCACTCTCCCACCGGACAAAAATGATCCGTTTTCCTCCGTCCCCAAGGGGTCGTTTTCAAAACGATCGCGGATTACGGTGCAAGAACGGCGTAAGCCAACCATGCCCTGCATTTTTAATATTCGGCAAGCCGTCTACCTGCGATTTTATTTTCGCTGTTGTTGCTATGGTCGTCAGGCAGCGATTCAGCCCCGTAAACCGGTATAGTTGCGTTTTTGTAGCATTTTCCAACACGCCAAAAAGCCCCGCCAAACGCAAAAAAGCCCGACCTCCGCATGGAGATCGGGCTTATAGGGCTCAGCAAAGCCAAACCTACACGGTCAAACGACCCGTAGATTACATCTGCTCGGGTGCAGAAACGCCAACCAGAGTGAGCACCAGGGCGAGCGTCACGCGGACGGCGTCGCAAGCGGCCAGACGGGCGCGCGAAAGCTCGGGGTCGACGGGACGGCCCTCGCTCGGAAGCACCTGGCAGGCAGCGTAGAAGCTGTGGAAGTCGCCGGCGAGCTCCTCGGCAAAGTGCGTCAGGCGGAACGGGGCGCGGTCACGAGCGCAGCTGGCGATGAGGTCGGTGAGCTCGTTGAGCTTGCGCGACAGGGCGAGCTCGGTGGGGTCGGTCAGCAGCGAGTAATCGACGTTCTCGCCGATGGCCTTGGCGGCGACTGCCTTCATGCCCATCTCATCAGCCTGCTCGGGCGTAACGTCAGCGGCACGGCGCAGAATGGAGCACACACGAGCGTGAGCGTACTGCACGTAGTAGACCGGGTTGGAGTTATCACGCTTCTTAACGGCCTCGATATCGAAGTCGACCATCTGGTTGGAGCTCTTGGAGATGAGCGTGTAACGGGCGGCGTCGGAGCCGACCTCGTCAACAAGCTCCTGCAGGGTCACCATGGTGCCCTTGCGCTTGGACATACGGACGGGCTTGCCGTTGCGCAGCAGGTTGACGAGCTGGCCCAGCAGAACCTCGAACTTGCCGGGATAGCCAAGAGCGTCGCAGACACAGCGGACGCGGTCGATGTAGCCATGGTGGTCGGCGCCCCAGATGTCGATGACGTGGTCGACGCGCTGGAACTTGTCCCAGTGATAGGCGACGTCGGAGGCGAAGTAGGTGTACTCGCCGTCGGACTTGATCAGGACGCGATCCTTGTCGTCGCCCAGGTCGGTGGAGCGGAACCACAGAGCGCCGTCCTTGGTGTAGAGGTAGCCCATCTTGTCGAGCTTCTCGAAAGCGCGGTCGACGGCGGAGGTGCCGGCGGTCTCGCCCTCGGTGTCCTTCACATACAGTGAGCGCTCGGAGAACCAACGATCGAAGTCGCAGTTGACGGCGTGGCAGAGGTTACGCATGTTGTCGACCATCTTTACGTAGCCGCGCTCGCGGAAGCTCTCCATGCGCTCCTGCGGATCGGCGTCGACCCACTTGTCACCGTCGGTGCGCCAGAACTCGGCGGCCTCGTCGATGATGTAGTCGCCGCCGTAGGAATCCTTGCCCAGAGTCTCGGCAAAGTTGTCCTGATACGGATGGGTCTCGGGATGCTCGTCGTTCTCGTCGGCAACAAAGGCATCGCGGTCGGCAATCAGCAGCTTGTGAGCCTCGTCGATATCCACGCCCTGCTTGGCGATGATGTCGGCAAGCTGCATATAGCGTGTGCTGATGGAGTTGCCGAAGGTGTTCATCTGAGAGCCGTGGTCGTTGATATAGAACTCACGCTGGATATCGTAACCGGCATGGTCCATAACGCGGCAGAGGGAGTCGCCCAGAGCGGCCCAACGGCCATGGCCAATATGCATGGGGCCGACGGGGTTGGCGGAGACAAACTCGACCTGGGTCTTCAGGCCGCCGCCGACGTTGGACTTAGCGAAGTCCATACCCTTCTCGCGAGCCTCGCCGAAGATGGCGTTCTTGACGGCGACGGAGAGGTAGAAGTTGATGAAGCCAGGGCCGGCGATCTCGACCTTCTCGATCGCGGGGTCCTCGGGCATATGGGCAACGACGGCCTCGGCGATCTTGCGCGGGGCGCAGTGAGCCAGCTTGGCGGACTTCAGGGCCATGGTGGAGGTCCACTCGCCATGAGAAGTGTCAGCCGGTCGCTCGATAGCGCAATCGTCAAGTTCAAATGCGGAAAGGTCGCCGGCCTCCTGGGCCGCAGCAAGCGCAGCGCGTACCAGCTCTTCAATCTTCTCGGGCATAGATCCTCCTTGTGTTAAAGCCCCCGAGCTCTTGGTCACTCGTAGGGCAAAAGCCAGAGTTTGCAGCACTCTATCACAAGCGGTAACTACTGTCGCAGGGTAAAGTCAATCGATATTGCATATGCACATAATTGACCACAGTTGTCGCAAGGCCATTCAAAGATGGCGGTCTGCCTGCTGGTTGTGCACTCGCCGAAAATGCATAAACATCTGCATGGGCAGCTCATAATATCGAATACTCTTACCTATCAGATTTGTGTGCTTTTCCTGCATAAAGTAAGGGTTTACGCACGTCAGCGTGGTATTCTAGACATACGTAAATTCGTATAAGTTGGAGGTAGCATGTTCTCAATCGGTCAACACGTCATTCATCCGGGTCAGGGAGTCTGCACCGTCGTCGGTTTTAGGGAAGACACACCGCAGCCCATGCTGTTGCTCGAGACCAAGCAGGGACATGCGCAGACGATCCTCATGTACCCCGTGGCGCAGGCCGACCGTCTGCATGCCGCCATCTCCCAGCAAGATGCCGAGCACCTGCTGAGCCATTACGACGAGCTGGAGTGCGACACCTTTACCGAGCGCAACAGCTCGCTCGAGGAGACGCACTTTAAGCAGCAGCTCAAGCTGGGTGCGCCCGAGACGGTCCGCGTGGCAAAAACAATGATGCACCGTATTCGCCAGGCCGAGGAAGCAGATAAAAAGCCCAGCTCCTACTACATGCGCGTACTCAAGGAAGCCAAGCGCCGCTCCATCGAGGAGATTGCCGTGGCCCTGGGCGTCACCGAGGAGGACGCCGAAGCCCGCCTAGCCCAAGCCGCCCTCAACTAACCTGCCAAAAAGGGACAGGTTTATTTTGGCAGGTTTTATCTGGGGAAACGTCAACAAACAATTGGTAAATGGTCGGGTGCTCCGTTTTGTTTGTAAGCCCCGGCCATTTTTCTATCGCTGCGAAAATGCGTGAAGCCCATTTGTGATGACATCACGCGAGGGCCGTCCAGATCGACGCAACCAACGCCCGTATCCGCAACAAGCGCACCCGTCTTGCTCAATTACCATTAAAAAGCATCAATTTGAAAACGCAATAACATTTCGGCAGGTAGCAGCTATAGTCGGTAAACTGAATCTCGACAACCGAAGCCCCCGAATGAGGTATCTTCAGCCCATCCAAGCTAAAGGAGGGGCCATGCCGAGAAAACCTCGTTCAAAGTCACCAACCGGTTATTTCCACGTCACGTTGCGTGGAAACGGAGGGCAATTGCTGTTTGACGATGCCGAGGACCGAATCGCCATGCTTCAGATCCTCGATGCAATCCTCCCCAAACACAATATCGAGCTTATCGCTTGGTGCCTTATGGGAAACCATATTCATTTGGCACGGCAATCGTGCAGAGTGTCGCAGGATGTGCTCCGACGGAACTCAAATCCGTCCCCAAGCCACTTCGCAATGAGGCGATTCTCGCGCTTCGAAAACAAGGGCTAACCGTTAAGCAGGTTCAGCTGTTGACCGGACTCGGAACATGGATTATCAAGAACGCGTCCTAGCATCGCGTTTACCGAGTTACGGATACGGCGAAGCGCAGCTGCCTGCCGCGAGGCGCCGCCATTCGCAAGCGCCACCATGTTAAACAGAAAACGCTTCCGCTGAATAACGTCCAATGGAAGCGTCTTCCCAGATAAAACCTACCAAAATAAACCTGTCCCTTTTTGGCAGGTTAGGCCTGGAAGGTGTCGCGGTCGGGCGCGAAGGACTGCATGGCCGCGATGGTGCGGTCGAAAAGCTCGGGGAGCTCCCAGCCCAGCATCTCGGCGCCCTGCGTAATCACGTCGCGCGAGCAACCGGCGGCAAAGCGCTTGTCCTTGAACTTCTTCTTGAGCGACTTGGTCGTAAAGTCCATGACGCTCTTGCTCGGACGCATGATGACGGCAGCCCCGATCAGGCCGGTAAGTTCGTCGCAGGCAAACAGGATCTTTTCCATCTGCAGCTCGGGCTTGGGCAGCGAGGTATTGAAGTCCGAGGTATGCGTCTGGATGGCGCGGATGAGCTCGGGCGATGCACCCTCGCCCTTGAGGATTTCGGCCGCATAGATGGTGTGGTTCACGGGGTCGTCCTCATGCTCCTCCCAATCCAGGTCGTGCAGCAGTCCGACGATGCCCCAAAACTCCTCGTTCTCGGGGTCGAACTCGCGCGCAAAGTAGCGCATGGTGCCCTCGACCGTCTCACCATGGGTGATGTGGAACGGATCTTTGTTGTGCTCGTTGAGCAATTCGAACGCACGGTCGCGGGTGATTCCGGCGGAAAGCGTCTGAGACATGGCAATACCTCCAGGTGAGTCGGTGCTAAGACACGGTGTCACTATCGTATATCGCCGCGGATCAAGCCGAAAGGCAGAAAAGGCATACGGAGAAAAAAGCCGGGCGAACGCGTCGCCCGGCAAAACCGCAGATAAAACCTGCCAAAATAAACCTGTCCCTTTTTGGTAGGTTTAGGGGCGGACCTGGCCGGTGCCGCGGAGCTTGTATTTGTAGGTGGTGAGGGCCTCGGCGGCAAAGGGGCCGCGGGCGTGGAGCTTTTGGGTCGAAATGCCGATCTCGGCGCCCAGGCCAAACTCGCCGCCGTCGGTAAAGCGCGTGCTGGCGTTGGCATACACGGCCGAGGCATCGATCTCATCCAAAAAGCGCTCGCAAGCGTCCGCGTCCTCGGCGATGATAGCCTCGGAATGCATAGTGCCATAGCGGTTGATGTGCGCGATGGCCTCGTTCTCGTTCGCCACTACCTTCACGCTCATCTCGAGCGCCAGGTACTCGCGGCCCCAGTCCTCCTCGGTTGCGGCCACGTAGTCGTCGCCCTCGGCAAGACCGGCGGCGGCGCATGCGGCACACATGGCCTCGTCGCCGTGAATCAGTACACCGTGGTCGTGCAGCACGGCCACGACCGCCGGCAAAAACGAATCTGCCACGGCGCGGTCCACAAGCAGCGACTCGGCGGCGTTGCACACGCCCACGCGCTGGGTCTTAGCATTGACGATAATGTTGAGCGCCTTGTCAAAGTCGGCCGACTCATGCACGTAGATGTGGCAGTTTCCCGTGCCCGTCTCGATAACCGGCACAAGCGACTCGCGCACGCAGCGCTGGATCAGGCCCGCACCGCCACGCGGAATAAGCACGTCGACGATGCCGCGAAGCTTCATGAGCTCGCCGGTGGCCTCGCGGTCGGTGGACTCGATCATCGAGATAGCCTCGCGCGGGAAACCCTTGGCCTCGAGCGCATCGGCCAGCAGTTCGGCAATCATGGCGCACGAGTGATAGGCCAGCGAACCGCCGCGCAGAATGCAGGCGTTGCCGGTGCGGATGCAGATGCCCGCGGCATCGGCCGTCACGTTGGGACGCGCCTCATAGACCATGGCGACCAGGCCCAGCGGCACGCTCACGCGGGTGAGGTCCACACCACTTGCAAGTACGCGGTGGTCGAGCACGCGGCCGACAGGATCGGGCAGCTCAGCGAGCTTCTCCAGGCCGGCGGCCATGCCCTCGACGCGCTCGGGCGTCAGCAGCAGACGGTCGAGGAGCCCCGCCGAGGTGCCCGCATCGCGCGCAGCGGACATATCGAGCTCGTTGGCGGCGACGATGGAATCGACGCCATCGCGCAGCGCCGCGGCCATGGCGCGCACGGCCTCCTGGCGCTGCTCGTCGCTCGCCGTGGCAAGCGAGGCCGACGCTGCCTTGGCGGCAACGGCAAGATCGTGGACATACGTGGCTATATCGACCGACATGGGCGGCCCTTTCTCTTAGTAGTTTGCCAACCATGGTAGCCGATTTGTGCATGCCCTCGCGCATGGCGGTAGAATTGGTCAACCCGAAACACCGCAACGAACGGAAGTACCGCATGGCCCTCATCACTTCGTACCACGTCCCCGGCCTCTATGTCGAGGACCACAGCATCGACGTCCCCTTGGATTGGCGCGGCCTGGAGCCAATGCTTTTGGCCTTCGGCAGCACCATGCGCCGCGGCGCCATGCCGGCGCCCATCGCCGGCGCACCCGAGAGCATCAAGCTTTTCTACCGCGTGGTTTGCGCTCCCGACCGTATCAACGACGACCTGCCACTCCTCCTCTTTTTGCAGGGCGGCCCCGGCGGCGAGAGCCCGCGTCCGTTGTCGCCCACAAGCGACGGCTGGATCGAGGAGGCCGTCAAGCATTTCCGCGTCGTCCTGCCCGACCAGCGCGGTACCGGGCGCAGCAGCTGTGTAGACGGGCGCACGATTGCCGCACTGGGCGAGCGCGCCGAGGCGGCAGGCTCCGATGCGGCCCGCTCGCAGGCGGATTTTCTCAAGCGCCACCTCGCCAGCTCCATCGTGCGCGACTTTGAGTACCTGCGCCTGGTAGGCTTTGGCGGCAAGCCCTGGGTCACACTCGGCCAGAGTTACGGTGGCTTTTTGACGTTGAGCTATCTGTCGCTCTTCCCCGAGGGCGTGGCGGCGAGCTTTACCTGCGGCGGCATTCCGCACGTACCGGCGAGTGCCAGCGAGGTCTACGCGCACACCTTCCCGCGTATGGCGGCCAAGACTCAGCAGTATTACGACCGCTACCCCGCCGACGTCGAGCGCGTGGCGGCCCTGGCAGATGCCCTCGAGGAGCAAAAGCCCGCGCTGCCCGACGGCTCGCCGATGACGGTCGAGCGCCTGCAGCTCATGGGCAGCGACTTTGGCATGAAGCCGAGCTTTGAGCGCATGCACTGGATTATCGACCATGCTTTTGTTGACGGCGACGGCACGTTGAGCTGCGGATCCTCGGTATCAGAAAGCTTTTTGATGCGCGCCTTCGAGCGCACCAACACGCGCACGAATCCGCTGTACTGGACGCTGCAGGAATTCATCTACGCCGATGGCGACACGATGCCCATTGGCTGGGCAGCCGCCGAGGAAAAGGCCCATCGTGCCGAGTTCGACACCCTCGCGCGCCCACTCATGTTTACCGGCGAGGCCATGTTCCCGTGGATGTTTGAGCAGATGCCCGAGCTCAAGCCCTTCAAGCCCGCCATGGACCTGCTGATGGAAGACACCAGCTGGGACAAGATCTACGACCCGCAGCGCCTGGCCTGCAACGAGGTGCCGCTCCAAGCCGCGGTGTATTTCGACGACATGTACGTGGATTCGGGCCTGCAGCTCGACACGCTCAGCCGCGTGGGCAACTCACACGCCTGGGTGACCAACGAGTTCGAGCACGACGGCCTGCACGGAAGCGTGGTGTTCAAGCACCTCTTCGACGAGGCCCTCAACCGCGGAGACCTGCGCCGAATCTTCTAGCAAAGGAGTGTCCCCACCTGCCGGCACATAAGAAACGCCTCCAAGTGCCGGCACGAGAAAGACAGCGCTGCGGGAAACGATCCGCAGCGCTGTCTTTCTTTATGCAAAGACGATCAAGTTGTCTCGGTGGATCGCGGGCTTCTCGGCCAAGTCTGCCAGCAAGCGGTTGCCGGCAATCTGGTCCTGGCGGCGTCCGGCTGCAAGCTCCAGCACGTCCGAATCGGCCTCGGCGATACCGCGGGCGACAACCATGCCGCTCGGGTCGCACACGTCGAGCACATCGCCCTCGGCAAACGTGCCATCGACCTCGCGAATACCCACCGCAAGCAGGGAAGAACCGCGGCTGACCAGCGCCTTCGCGGCGCCGTCATCGACCGTCACCGAGCCATGCGCCTTGTCGCCCAGTGCAATCCACAGCTTGCGGGGCGCAATGTCCAGGCGCTCCGCCGGCGGATCGAACAGCGTACCCACGCTCTCGCCGCGGGCAAGGCGAACGAGCGCATCGGGCTCCTCGCCCGAGCAAATCGCGCTCTGAATGCCCGCCGTCATCAGGATGCGGCTCGCGCGGATCTTGGTAATCATGCCGCCTGTGCCAACCGATGTGGAAGAATCGCCCGCCGAGGCAATGATCTTGGCATCGATCCTATGCACGACCGGGACGAACTCGGCCGTGGGGTCCTCGTGCGGATTGGCGGTATAGAGGCCATCGATGTCCGAGAGCGTCACGCACAGGTCGGCAGAAACCAAGCAGCCCACAAGCGCCGCCAGCGTGTCGTTGTCGCCAAACTTGATCTCGTCGACGGTAACGGTGTCGTTCTCGTTGACGACCGGCACCACGCCCAGTTCCACCAGACGCAGCAGCGCGTCGCGCGCGTGCAGATAGGACGTGCGACGGGCCGTGTCGTGACGCGTGAGCAGCACGAGCGAGGTAAGCAGGTCGCGCGCATGGAACTCCTCGTCGTAGGCCGACGAGATGATGCACTGACCGGCCGAGGCGCAGGCCTGCAGGCTCGGCAGGTCACCGACCGGTTTGCGGTCAAAGCCCAGCACGGGATAGCCACAGGCAATGGCGCCCGAACTCACCACGACCAGACGCCAGCCGAGTTTGCGCAGGGCAGCAGCCTGATCGGCAAGCCCGCCGATAAAGGCGCGGTTGACCTTGCCATCGGCGCCCACCACCGTGGACGAACCGATCTTTACCACCATCGTTTTATAAGAAGTCGTCATACGTCAAACCAATCAACTGTTGAGGGTTCGGGCGAGCTGACGGCCGAGGGAACGTAATTCCACCCTACACCCAAGAAAATTAGCGAGCCCAGGGGAAGGCAGAAGCCGCGGCCATGTTCTTGCGCACGAGCTCGTCGCGCACCTGCGCCAGGCCCTGCTCCATGCCCACCACATAGGTCTGCGGGTACAGGAAGCGCTTGTAGACCGGATCCAGATGGTCCAGCGCCCAAGCGCAACGCTCGCGTGCGGCCTCGATGCTCTCGCGCGGGGCAACAGCGCTGCCATCGCGCACGATCGGCGCCAGCAGCTCGCGATACTCAAGCTCGGACACGTCGGTCACTAGAGCGGCATCGTTCACGGCCACGAGGGTATTGCCGCGCGCGGCGCCCTCCCCCGCCAGATGGTCCTCGTCATAGATCATGTCGCAGACCGGGCCGCCAAAGCCGTCGTAATAGCGGCGCACGCGCTGCACACCCGGAATCGTGCGCTTGTAGGGCTGCTCGGAGAGCTTGACCACCGGCGTCCACGGGTCCGCCTCGCTCGCACGGCGGGCGGAAAGCTTGTACACGCCGCCCAGCGCCGGTTGGTCGTAGCAGGTCGCGAGCTTAGTGCCCACGCCAAAGCTATCGATGGGCGCGCCCTGGTCAAGCAGCGACTGAATCGTGTATTCATCCAGATCGTTGGAAACCGAGATCCCCACATAGGGCAGGCCCTCGGCATCAAAACGGCCGCGGACATACTTGGACAGCTTGGCGAGGTCGCCGGAATCGATGCGAATGGCCGACAGACGCTCGCCCGCCGCCTCCATCTCCTTGGCAACCGTAATGGCATGCTCGCAGCCCTCGCGCACATCATAAGTGTCGATGAGCAGCGTGCAGTTCTTGGGGCTCGACTTGGCAAAGGCACGGAAGGCCTCGAGCTCGGAATCGAAGCTCATCACCCAGCTGTGCGCATGCGTGCCAAAGACGGGAATACCGTAGCGGCGACCGGCGAGCACATTGGACGTAGAGGAACAGCCGGCAACGTAGCTCGCGCGCGCGACGGCCAGACCACCATCGGGACCCTGGGCGCGGCGAAGGCCAAACTCGGCCACAGGACGGCCGTCCGCCGCCAGCACCACGCGCGCCGTCTTGGTGGCGACAAGCGTCTGGAAGCCGACGATGTTGAGCAGCGCCGTCTCGAGCAGCTGGCACTCCAGCGCGGGGCCGGTGACGCGCACCATGGGCTCGCGCGGAAAGACGAGCTCGCCCTCGGGGACGGCGTCGATGTTTACATGCGCACGAAAATCGCGCAGGTAGTCGAGGAATTCGGGCTTGAACATCGCGCCGCCGGCCGGGGCCTGGAGCGATGCGAGGTAGTCAATATCCTCGGGCGTAAAGCGCAGGTTTTCGACCAGCTCGGGCAGCTCGGCGGTGCCGCACATAACGGCGTAGGCGCTGCCAAACGGATGGTCACGGTAAAACGCCGTAAAACAGCCCTGCTCATTGGCCTTGCCGCTCTCCCACAGGCCCTGGGCCATAGTGAGCTCGTACAGATCGGTGAGCATTGCGATGTCGGTGGGATGCGAGATGTCGGTCAAAGCCATGGGGCGACCTTTCGGATGCGTTGTGCAGAGGTTGAGGGTTGGACGAGAGCAGAGCATGCGGACATGACGCCCGATGCAAATCGGTTAGAGCAGGCCCATGCTGGTCATGATCGTGTAGCCCATAAAGACGACAAACGCGACCAAGGCGAGCGCGATGATGATCTTTTGAGCCGGGGCCATACCGGGGATCTCGCCCTCGGCCGTGGGCTCCTTGGAAGTGACCATGCGCTGGGCAAACGTCATCTCGTCACGGCTCGGCTTGGGCTCGGCGTGCTTGGGGCGGGCGGCTTTTTTAGACTGAGGTTTGGGCTCGGCGGGCGCAGGCTTCGCAGCAGCGGGCCTGGGCGCGGGCGCGGGCTTGCGCTCGGATGAGGCGCTCGCGGCAGCCTCCTCGGCCTTCGCATGCTCGGCACGCAGGGCGGCCAGCTCCTCACGCTCGCGCCGGGCCTCTTCCTGGGCCTCGCGGCGGGCCTTCTCAGCGCGGAGCTCTTCCAACTCGGCGCGCTCCTCGTCGGACAATGGTTGGGAATCAAGCTCGGCCATGGTGCAGCCCTTTCTTTCAAAAAAAGCCGCCGACACAATGTCAGCGGCTTATCAAATCCAAGGGTGGAGACGAAGGGAGTCGAACCCTCGGCCTCTGCCATGCGACGGCAGCGCTCTCCCAACTGAGCTACGTCCCCAGGACAAGTTGATATTTTACCTACGGCTCGCCAACTGTCAACGCCCAATACCCAGTCTTTTTGGGACGGGGCTTTTTTGACTACTTTTAGGATGGTAGCTCGACTCCCACCGGGAGCAGTCTTTTTGGGACGGGGCTATTTTAGCTACCCAGGCAGATAGCGAAAACGATTTGGACGATTAACGGCAGGGGCAGCTAAAATAGCCCCGTCCCAAAAAGACTGCTCAAAAGAGCTACTTTGCGCTGGTGAGGACGCCGGTAGTGTCAAACGCTGGGGTAAAGCTCTCGTCTACCGCACCGCCCTCTTGCCAGAACATCGTCGTAAAGCCCAGGTCGTCGGCATGGTCGAGCACCCGCTCGTACTCCTCGCGCGTCACGGCTCGCGCCAAGTCGCCGCCCTGCTCGCGCATGAGCGCATTGGGCGTGTACTGGTTCATGACCGAGATCGGCACATCACCCACCGTCTGCCACACCAGGTCTAGCACGCGACACGAATCGTCCGCATGCCCCGGCAACACCAGGTGACGCACGATCATGCCGCGCTTCATGAGCCCGTCCTCGTCCACCAGCTCTCCCCCACGGCGCTCAATCTCGCGCGCCATTTGCGCCAAACCCGACACGGCCACACGCGGGTAGTCCTTAATGTGGGAGAGCGACTGCGCAAGCCCCGCATCGGCATATTTAAAGTCGGTTAGCCACACATCGACCAGATCGCCGAGCGCCGCCACGGCACTCGCGCGCTCATAACCGCTTGTGTTGTAGACGATTGGAACAACCAGCCCGCGCGCCCGTGCCGCGGCAATCGCAGCCGGCAGCAGGTGCGCGTAGTGCGTCGCCGTCACCAAGTTAATATTGTTTGCACCCTGGTCCTGCAGCTCCAACATAATCTCGACCAGGCGCTCGGGCGAAATTTCAAGCCCAAAATTGCCCGTCGAGATCTCGTGGTTCTGGCAATAGACGCATTTGAGCGAGCAGCCGCTAAAGAAGATCGTGCCCGAACCGGCCTCGCCCGAAATAGGCGGCTCCTCCCACATATGAAGCGCCGCGCGGGCCACCTTGAGCGTGTCGTTAGCACCGCATACGCCGCGCGCACCCTCATCGCGCGCCGCACCGCAACGCCGCGGACACAAATGGCAGGCGGGCGAAAAAAGTTCGGTCAACGACGTCGGCATAAAAACATGCTCCAAAACAACGATTCAGCAGCTCAAAATGCAAAAGGACCAACCGCGCAGACGGCTCGAGCCCAAGGCGCCGTAATCGTCCGACACGATTTTTGTAATGTCAAGACTGGAATCGATAAAGTGCCGCTTTATGATATAGGTATTCCGCCCCCCGCGGAGCAACTGGGTGAACCGTCGCGTTTATTTAGGGAGCCCACACAGTCGTACGTAGTACAGGTATCCTTCGTTGTTAAGGACGCTGGAACGGTCGATGAGGGCACCCACCTGTTTTAGGTGGGTTCATTTTCGTAACGTGGGGGGTGGTTTTCTTTTGCCGTTTTTGCCAAAAATAGCCATCGCAGATCCCGTATGACACCCAACGGCACTCGGCAGAACCCCCGCCACCATCCCAATATCTGGTAAGCGCGTGATTATCGATCGGCGCGATTCCCCGCACCCCCTTTGGTCGAGTATCATGGGTCAGCTATACCCTTTGCGGCATGGCATCCTTTGACCTTTTCCTTCGACGCTTGGCGGTTTTTGATACATGGCTTCATCCACAAGCTACATACCGTTCCTTTGCGTGGCAGCCGCGGCATTTATCACGACCTTCCTCACGGTGCCCCTGGTTAAACGTCTGGCAATCAAGCTCGACGCCGTTGACTATCCTTCAAAACGCCGTATCAACACCAAGCCCATCCCGCGCTTGGGAGGTACGGCGGTCTTTTTGGGCCTGGTCGTTGCCTGCATCGTTCAGATTATGGGCACCTGGCATCTGGGCTGGCCGCCCGTCTTGGTCCCGCATCCGCGCCTGCACATTAGCTACCCCATGCTGGCGCTTTCTTTTACCGTCATTTTTGCGACCGGCGCGATCGACGACGTCTTCCAGCTTAAGCCCAAGCAAAAGCTCGCCGGCCAGGTCCTCGCCGCACTCATCGCCTGCGTGGGTGGCCTAAAAATCGGCGTCATCGTCAACCCGGTTGCCCCCGGCGAGATCATGCTCGGCTGGCTCGCCTATCCCATCACCGTGGTCTACCTGGTGGCGTTCACCAACATTATCAACCTCATCGACGGCCTTGACGGCCTGGCGACGGGTATCTGCGGCATCGCATCGTTCACGATGTTCTCGATGGCCGTTCTCTCGGGCCGCATCGATGCCGCCGCGCTCTCCATCGCGCTCTTTGGCGCCTGCCTGGCCTTCTTGCGCTACAACTTCAACCCCGCGAGCATCTTTCTGGGCGACTCGGGGTCGCTGCTGCTGGGCTTTGCGCTTGGTTCCATTTCGCTGCTTAATGTGAGCCGCACCGCCGCGCTCACCTCGCTTATCATTCCGCTCATCGTTGCCGGTGTGCCCATCATCGACACGTTTAGCGCCATCGTGCGCCGCAAGCGCGCCCACATTAGCATTGGGCAGGCCGACAAAGGCCACATCCACCACCGCCTCATTCAAGAGGGCTATAACCAAAAGCAGGCTGTGCTGCTTATCTATGCCTGGTGTGTCCTGCTTTCGGCCGGTGCGGCCGCCATCAACCAGGTCGAAGTCCCCATGCGCGTGCTCATCTTTACCGTCCTTGGCATTGGCTCGGCAGCCTTCGCCAAGCACCTGCACCTGTTTGAGCCCGTGCTACGCCACCATTACAACAAGCGCACGCACGAAGACGAGCTGATAACCCCCGACGACCCCGCCTTTAAGCAGGAGGAGCAAGCGGCCGAGGAGCGTAAGGGAGAGCGCCACCACAGGCATTAAGGTTTGCTGCAGAAGGTCGCTCTGCTTACCGTCGGCCGCTCGTGACCGCGCCTCGACCGCCACGCATGTCTCGCCTTACCACCCCCTTGCCCACTTTCGCCCGCCCCTCTCAATAAACGCGTTATCATCTTGACCCATGAACATACGTTAGGAGCAATCATGCCAAACGAGAACAGCTACGAAGTCGCGCTGCAAAAGAGCAACGCCATTCGCGAGGGCCTGGCCAAGACGCCCGAGAAGTTCACCATGCTTTCCGGCGACCGCCCCACCGGCCGTCTGCACCTAGGCCACTACTTTGGCACCCTCAAGGGCCGCGTGGAGTTGCAGAATATGGGCGCCAAGACCAACGTGCTCATTGCCGACTACCAGGTCATTACCGACCGCGACACCACCGAGCACATCCAGGACAACGTGTATAACATGGTCATGGACTACCTTGCCTGCGGTATCGACCCCGACAAGACCATGATCTACACGCACTCCGCCGTGCCCGCCGCCAACCAGCTCATGCTGCCGTTCCTGTCGCTGGTCTCCGAGGCCGAGCTGGCGCGCAACCCCACCGTCAAGGCCGAGATGGAGGCCTCGGGCCACGAGCTCACCGGCCTTCTGCTCACCTATCCGGTACACCAGGCCTGCGACATCCTGTTCTGCAAGGGTAACGTTGTGCCCGTCGGTCGCGACCAGCTGCCGCACATCGAGCTCACCCGTACTATCGCCCGCCGCTTTAACAACCGCTACGGCAAGGTGTTCCCCGAGGTCGACGCGCTGCTGTCCGAGACCCCGCTGCTGCCCGGCCTGGACGGCCGCAAGATGAGCAAGAGCTACGGCAACGCCATCAATATCTCGATGACCGCCGAGGAGACGGCCAAGCGCATCAAGAAGAGCCAGACCGACTCCGAACGCATGATTACGTTTGATCCCGAGAACCGCCCCGGCGTGTCCGGCCTGCTTTCGACCGCCGCCATCTGCACCGGCCGTTCCGAGGTCGAGATTGCCGAGGAGATTGGCATGGGTGGCTCCGGCCAGCTCAAGAAGTACGTGACCGAGGCCGTCAACGGGTACTTCGCACCTATCCGCGAGCGTCGCCAGCGCTACGAGAACGACCTGGACTATGTGAAGGACGTCCTGCACGAGGGCAACCGTCGCGCCAACGAGATTGCCGAGCAGACCCTGGCCGAGGTTCAGGACGCCATGGGCATGGTGTACTAGTCGAGAGCAATAAACAACACTCAAACTAAACCGCCGCGATTGGCACAATCCTCGTTGCGGCGGTTTTGTTTTCTTCAGAGGTCGGTCGCCGAGATATTCAGCCGCTTGGCAGAACCCCTAAGTCGCAAGCACCTTGAGGCTATATCCTGTTAAGCAATGACACCCTATTGTTTAACATGCGGCAGCTTTTACGGCAGACCCGACCGACCGGAAGGAGTCCCATGAGCTCAGTTGCGTTTTGTACCTGCAACGACCGGAAATGCCCATTTAACCCTGTCAACCACGAGAAGGGCTGCACACCGTGTATCGCTAAGAATGTGCACGAGCACGAGATTCCAACGTGCCTGTTCAACGCGATTTCTCCCGATCGGCTTGAGGCCGATAAAGACGAGTGGTCGTGGCAAGCGTTCGCGCGGCATGTAGAAGCATATCTGGGAAGCGACAGCCCAAGAATCCCCGCAGGCGAAGAAGCGCCGCAGGGATTTACCAAGATCGGTTGCTGTAAGCGGGACTAACAATCAAAGTTAGTGCCCATTACAGTCTGAAGTGGGCCACCGATAAATTTCGATGGCGAGCATTCGGCGCATTGCCTACGATACGGGCAAGCCCCGAGGGGCCGCCGATCGGGCGCCTCCGGATGG